>JBAYYO010000048.1:0-9744 GCA_041672985.1 Syntrophomonas sp.
ATAATTGGCATTAACGAGTACTTTTCCTTCTTCAATTAAATCAACATTAGAGGTTGAGGCTTTAATACCTATTTCCATATCGGTGGCAGTCATAGTTAAACCGCTGTCATGAGATAAGCTGATATGCAGGCCGGATAGGCTGGGAATGGTATTCTTACTCGACGACGCACGATGTACCAGAGTAGTAAGGGTAGATATTTCTCTTTTCTCAATGTTAAATTTCATTGTCTTGGCCCCCTATTTATCTTTTTTATTTAATAACAGCTAGTCGTAACCGTAGTAGTAGTGTGTAAAATGTGTACAAGTGTTGTTATGCTTCACTGTACCTCTTCTCAACGGGGTGGACAAGCTTGTTTATAAACTAGCTTTTATAAGCTTGCCCTGGGGTCGAGTTGTTTACAAAGCTTTTCCAGGGTGGCTAACAAATCCTGGTCCGCAGCCGCTTCTTTTTCTATTTTTTCCACCCCGTGCATTACGGTGGTATGGTCTCTCCCTCCAAACTGGTCGCCAATTAGCGGAAAAGAAGCATCAGTCATTTTACGGCAGAGGAACATGGCAATTTGCCGAGGATACACCAATTGTTTATTTCTCTTTTTAGATAATAATTCATTTATATTTAGACCATAGTGTTTGCAGACTTCTTTTTGGATGCATTCTATGGTAATCTTTTTGGGCTGTGGAGGGGGCATAATATCTTTCAGAGCCTCGCCGGCAGTTTCCATATTTAAAGAAAGCTTATTTATGGTTGCGAAGGCCACCAATCGAACCAAGGCCCCTTCTAATTCCCTTATATTGGAATCAATATTATTGGCAATGTAGTCCAGAATATCAAAGGGAACATTTAATTCATCAGTCTGGGCTTTTTTACGCAGTATCGCAATTCTAGTCTCCAGGTCGGGTATTTGAATATCAGTGATTAAACCCCATTCAAAGCGGGAACGCAGGCGTTCTTCCAGAGTGGGGATATTACGAGGTGGACGGTCGCTAGAGATAACCACCTGTTTATTATTTTCATAAAGGGTGTTGAAAGTGTGGAAAAACTCTTCTTGAGTTCTCTCTTTTCCAGCCAGGAACTGAATATCATCTATCAATAAAACATCAATATTACGGTATTTATTTCGGAAGGCAGGTGTACTGTCGTCTTTTATGGCACTGATAAGTTCGTTGGTAAATTGTTCGGAGGAGACGTACATCACTGAAAAAGATGGCTTATTAGACAAAATACGGTGCGCAATAGCTTGCATAAGGTGAGTTTTCCCCAGGCCAACTCCGCCATAGATAAAGAGGGGATTATAAGCCCGTGCCGGTGCTTCACCTACCGCATAACAAGCTGCGTGGGCAAAACGATTGCTGTTACCAACCACAAAAGTGTTAAAAGTGTACTTGGGATTTAACGGAGAAATATAACCATCCTTCTCCACCAATGGTTCAGTAATTAGAATCAAAGAGATATCTTGGTTGCTTATAGCGCGGAATTTTTTTTGCAGAGCATCCAAATATCGAGATTCAATCCATTCCCGGGTCAGAGTATTGGGGACCATTATGTAAAGTTTATCATCGCGAAAAGTATTGTATGAAACCTGGGGAAACCATATGTCAAAACTGGTTGTACCGATCTCACTGCGAAAGGACACCAAAACCTTTTCAAATAAAGATTCATAATCATGATCTAAGGACATTAAAAAAAGCCTCCTGTATATTGGTAAAAAAACATAAAAACACTGGTTGATATCTCGAAAAGGGATAAATAAAGTGATAAATATAGCGAAAAAAGATATCATAGAAAGAGCCATAAAAGCCAGCATGGATATAGACCCAGTATATATATTAGCAGATTTTGAGCTTAATTAGAAGTATTTAGAAGGACAGTGTTTCTTGACATAGAGGGGGTTTTAAAAATATAATTATAGGTACTGGAAAAATTAAGGGGGCACTTATCAATGAAAAGAACCTACCAACCTAAAAAGAGACAGCGGAAAAGGGTACACGGATTTAGAAAAAGAATGGCAACTGCCGGAGGAAGAAAAATTATCGCCATGCGAAGACAAAGAGGAAGGAAAAAACTCTCTGCATAGGTCGTTAGGACGGCCTATTATTTTACCTCTTAGAAGGGCTTCTTATGCTGTATAAAGATTGGAGAATAAGCCGGGGCAAAGAATACAGATTCATATACAACAATGGCCGGAAAATAATAGGCAAATATATGATTCTATTCTTAAGCAAAAACCAACTGATCTATAATCGGTTTGGTATAGTTACCTCCAAAAAAATTGGCAATGCCGTGGTTAGGAATCGAGCTAAAAGACAAATTAGAGAAGTGATAAGAAAGAACCTTAAAAGCCTGCCGCCGGGATATGATATAGTTGTGGTTGCCAGGTACAATATAAAGGATGCCATCTTTGATCTGATTGAAAGAGATTTTTTAAAACTGATGAGAAAGGCCAGTATAAAGTGAAAAGGGTTTTTATTATACTGATAAAAACTTACCAGAAGATGAGTTCTTTCAAGAAACCAGTTTGTCGATTCTATCCGTCCTGTTCCAACTATTCAATCGAAGCCATACAGAAACATGGGGTGATTAAAGGAGGATGGCTGGCACTCAAAAGAATAAGTCGATGTCATCCTTTTCATCCAGGCGGGTACGATCCAGTACCCTGAGAGTATTTTGCCAGAGGGACTATTAAGGAGGTGGCACCTGCTGTCGCGGCCGGGCTTCGAAGGGCAGGGTTAAAATTTGTGGCAGAGTTTTATACAATGGTTTTCTGATGTTATCAATTTAATATATACATTAACTGTTCAGATAGGTTTACCAAGTTATGGTCTGGCGATAGTATTTATGACCATTATGATTAAATTGGTAATGTTCCCTCTTACTCAGAAACAGATGAGATCCATGCGGGCTATGCAGGAAATACAACCCAAAACGAAATGGATTCAAGAAAAATACAAAGATGATCAACAATTAATGCAGAAAAAAATAATGGAGCTATATAAGGAGCACGGAGTTAATCCCATGGGAGGATGTCTGCCGCTCCTGATTCAGATGCCCATATTTATCGCGTTTTATCAATCTCTTTACAAATTCAACTACTTAGATGCTGCTCACAAGGGCTTTTTGTGGATACCGGATATTAGTCAACCCGACCCATTCTTTATTTTGGCCATATTGGCAGCGCTTACGACCTATTTGCAGCAAAGAATTTCCATGGTCCAAAATAACGACCCGACTCAGAAGGCAATGCTTTATTTTATGCCGCTCATGATGGCCTGGATCGCGTTTAAAATGCCGGCGGGATTACCCTTATACTGGGTTGTATTTAATATTTTGGGAATTTTGCAACAATTATATGTGAACCGCATTCACAAAAACGAAAAGCTTGATACGGGAGTAGGCGTGCAGATTGAAATGACGTCAAATCCAGCTCAATCGGATCACCACGATGATAGCGTTACGGAAGCAGTCGCGCGGAGGGATAAAGGAGGAAGCGAAAAAAATGCAGGGCCAAACAATCGAAAAAAAAGGAAAAAACGTTGAGGAAGCTATAAAAGCAGCCTTGGATGAACTGGGCTGCGACATAGAGGACGTGGCAGTGGAAGTGTTGGAAGAACCCAGCAAAAGGTTGTTGGGTTTTATAGGAAATAAACCGGCCGTAGTAAAAGTATCGGTCCGTGAGAAACCGGAGAATGAGGCCAGGGAAGTAGTAGAAGACCTTCTCCAGAGGATGAAAATAGATTACCAGATAGAGAAGGTAGAGTGGGACAACGGAGTAACCAGAATCAATATTGTAGGCAATGATATGGGGTTACTGATTGGGCGTAAAGGCGAGACTTTAAATGCGTTGCAGTTCATTGCCGGATTAATGGTCAACCGGAAACGCGAAGAAAGAATGCGTATCATACTGGACGTAGAAGATTATCGGAAGAAGAGAGAACAATCGTTGGAAGCGCTGGCGCTCAGGCTGTCTGAAAAGGTCAAGCAAACCCAGAAGAATGTGATAATGAGACCAATGAGTCCCCAGGAAAGAAGAATAGTACATACAGTCCTACAAGAAGATCCGCAGTTATCAACCTATTCAATGGGTGAAGAACCTAACCGCAAAGTAGTCATAGCCCTAAAGAAATAGAAGAAAAAGGCCCGGCAGGGCCTTTTTTTGTGCGGTTTAACATGATTCTTTGGGGATTAGCCCGGGGTAAAGTCTGGACACACTTCCCTACTCAACCTGAAGAAATAATTATTTGCGGAAGGGCCAGTAAACACCAGGTGTATGTTGAGCGGTATTTTTGATAAAATATTAAGACAACCTTAACGGCGGACATAATCGCAAAGCCTTGAGTCAAATGAGAAAGTGGATATTAACAGAAGGGGAGCAGAAAATGATCAATGATGCTATTGCAGCTGTAGCCACCCCGCCTGGTGAGGGTGGAATTGGTATAATACGATTGAGCGGGCAGGGGTCAATTGACTGCATCAGTAAAATATTTGTGCCGTTTAAAGAGGTAAAACTCACCGAGCGCAAAGGCTTTACCCTGAACCTGGGCTGGATAATTGATCATGACGGCACCAAAATCGATGAGGTCCTTCTGGGTATTATGAGAGCTCCCCACAGCTACACAGGTGAAGATGTAGCAGAAATTAACTGTCATGGTGGCAGTATGCCGATGCGCCGTTGTTTACAGAGGTGCCTGGATGCCGGACTGCGATTGGCTGAACCCGGGGAATTTACTAAAAGGGCATTTCTGAACGGACGCCTGGATCTGAGCCAGGCTGAAGCGGTTATAGATGTCATTAGGGCTAAGACCGACCGAGGCTTGAAACTCGCCCTGCAACAACTGGAAGGGAAAAACCAGTATATAAATGCTATTGAAGACCGTTTACTGCGCCTGAACGCTATGCTGGAAGCCAGCCTCGATTTCCCCGAAGACGTTGGCGATTTAGATTATGAGGAAGCCGCATCAATATTGACCCAGATTCAAGCTGGTTTGGACCAGGTTATAGAAGCGGGGCGCAGAAATGAAATATACAGGGATGGTATAGAAGTCGTGATATGCGGCAAGCCCAATGTGGGTAAATCCAGCCTTCTGAATGCCCTGCTTAAAAAAGAAAAAGCCATCGTTACTGATATCCCGGGTACCACCAGAGATGTAGTGGAAGACTATATCAATATTAGAGGGATACCGGTTAAGATTATGGATACCGCCGGCATAAGACTGACCGAAGATTTTGTGGAAAAAATGGGGGTGGAAAAATCCCGGGAAGTCATGGAAAAGGCCGACTTGTTGATTTTTATCTTAGACGTGTCCGCGGGAATTAATCAGGAAGACCTGGATATTTATCGAGATATCGACCGGGAGCGATTGATAGTGCTGGTCAATAAGGAGGACATAGAGGAGAAAAAAATAAGCGCGGCCGAAATAGAAGTGCTGTTTAAAGGCGTCAAGGTAATTAGGGGTTCAGTTAAAAATGAGATGGGGATCGAAGAGTTAGAAAAGGCGGTGGAGGAAAAGATCCTGAGCGGAGCGGTACCCGGTGATGGAATCGAGATAATGGTCAATCTGCGTCAAAAAGACGCATTGCTGCGCAGTCGGGCTCAGGTGGTGAACGCTTTGCATACCCTTCGGGAGGTGCCGCTTGATTGTCTGGGGATTGATATATGGGGTGCGCTGGAAACCCTGGGAGAAATAAGCGGCAAAACGCTGAAAGAAGATGTTATTGACCGAATCTTCCACGATTTTTGTATAGGGAAGTAGGGGGAGATAAATGATTTACGAAGCAGGCAAATATGATGTCGCAGTAATAGGTGGCGGGCATGCCGGATGCGAGGCCGCGCTGGCAGCGGCACGCATGGGATGCCATACCCTCCTGGTTACCATGAGTGTTGAATATATTGCTCTGATGCCATGTAACCCCTCAATTGGCGGTCCCGCCAAGGCACAGCTGGTGAGAGAGATAGATGCTCTGGGTGGTGAAATGGGGATTAATATTGATAAGTCCAGCATCCAGATGCGCATGATAAATACTGGCAAAGGACCGGCGGTGCAGGCATTACGGGCCCAGGCCGACAAACACGAGTATGGCCGCGAGATGATCAAGACCATTCTGGGTCAGGAAAGATTGGATCTATTGATGGCCGAGGTGGAGAACATTGAAAGCGAAGCGGGTCAGGTTAAGTTCATAATCACCCGAACCGGGGCTCGCTACGAGTGCCAAACGGTGGTGCTTACTTCGGGAACCTATCTAAAAGGTCGTATCATTGCGGGCGAAGTAATGTATGACGGTGGTCCGGGCAACCAATTTCCGGCTGCCAAGCTGGCCGATAATCTGCGGGAGATGGGGATTAAGCTGGGCAGGTTTAAGACGGGGACCCCACCCCGCATCGATCGCAAGAGCGTTGATTTTTCAAAAACAATTGAACAACCCGGGGACGAGATACCCTGGAGATTCTCCTTTATCAGTCCGCCCTCCAGGCAGAAACAACTTTCATGCTGGTTGACCCATTCAACCGCGGAGACCCATCGCATCGTGATGGATAATATTCATAGAGCCCCGATGTTTACCGGGGTTATTAAAGGCATAGGTCCCCGCTATTGTCCTTCTTTTGAAGCCAAAGTGGTGCAATTTGCCCATAAAAACTCCCACCAGCTTTTTATTGAACCGGAGGGACGGGACACCGACGAAATGTATGTACAGGGATTAAACACCAGTCTGCCGGAAGATGTGCAGATGCAAGTCTTGCACAGTATTCCCGGACTGGAAAAAGTACACATGATAAGAACCGGCTATGCTATAGAATATGACTATGTAATTCCTTCCCAGGCCAAATTAAGTCTGGAAAGCATGGTGGTCAAGGGCCTTTTTACCGCCGGACAAATAAACGGTACCTCCGGATATGAAGAAGCGGCCGCGCAGGGACTGATAGCCGGCATCAACGCCGCCTTAAAAGTCCAAAACCGGGAGCCGTTCATACTAAAAAGAAGCGAGGCCTATATAGGCGTTATGATAGATGATCTGGTTACCAAAGCAGTAGACGAACCCTATCGCCTTTTAACTTCACGGGCAGAATACCGTCTTTTACTGCGGCAGGACAATGCTGACCTGCGATTGACCGAAAAAGGACGACAGCTGGGCCTGGTCGATGACTACCGATGGAGCCTTTTTCAAGCCAAAAGAGCAGCTTTGGAAGAAGCCACCCGGGTCATGCAACGTACCACGTTTACGCCTGCCAATGCGGAGGTGGGGCAATATCTAGCCGCCAAGAAAACCGCGCCTTTACACGACCGGATTTCGCTCTGGGAATTGCTGCGCCGACCGGAGGTAAAAATAAACGACTTTATTGAGCGGGGATGGATGCCATCAAGCGACAGTGAAATACTAGGCCAACTGGAGATACAATCCAAGTATGAAGGCTACATCAATAAACAGAGGGAACAGGTGCAGCGGTTTGAAAGGCTGGAAAGCAAGAAGCTTCCTGTGGATATTAATTACGATGAGGTATATAGCTTATCCAACGAAGCGCTCCAGAAATTAAAAGAAATCCGGCCGGAATCCATAGGTCAGGCTTCCCGGATTGCCGGAGTTTCACCAGCAGATATAAACATTCTTTGGATTTATTTGGAAAAAAGAAGGAATTAGAAAACTTATATGGAAATATATGTAAAGAAATACTTGCAGCTAGTGCTGGAGGAAAATAAGAAACAAAATCTGGTCAGTCGTAAGACCACCCTGGAAGACCTGGAGCAGCACATTCAAGATAGCGTCCAGGTGTTGGAGTGGGTTTCTTTGGCAGGTCAGGCAGCGATAGACATCGGTAGCGGAGCGGGTTTCCCGGGCTTGGTTCTGGCGATGTTTCAGCCCGATTGCCGGATGACGCTGGTAGAATCAGACCTCAAGAAAAGCACCTTTTTACAAAATGTTAAAAAGGAACTGGGTCTCGACAATGTCAGGATTATACGCACCCGGGTAGAGTTACTGGGACAGGACATTGAGCACCGGGCCGGCTATGATCTGTGTACCTGCCGCGCGGTGGCAGCGATGAGAGTTATTCTCGAATATGGACTGCCGCTGGTCAAACCCGGAGGGAGGGTTTTACTGTGGAAAGGCAGCAGCTACCAGCAGGAAATAGCTGAGGCCCAAACGGCGCTGCAAGTACTGGGAGGTAAAATTGATGGAGTTTACCAGTATAATCTGATGCACGACAAAGATCGTACTATAGTAGCGGTTAGAAAGGTGCACCCCACACCCGCCCAATTTCCAAGAAAGGTAGGAGCACCGACTAAAAAGCCGTTATAGACGGGAGGTGCTGGGGTGGTTAAGAGAAAGTGGGATAAACTTCTGGCCAGAGTTAACCCGGCCAAAGTTTTGGAGATACCCTTGGAGGAGATTCGCCGCAACCCTTTTCAACCGCGTAAGGATTTTAATGAGTTGGAAATAAAGGAACTCGCCCAATCGATCCTGATGTATGGTGTTATTCAGCCGATTATAGTTCGAAAAATTCGGGAGGGTTACCAGTTAATTGCCGGAGAACGGCGATGGCGGGCTTGCAGAATGATTGGCAGTCCTACCATCCCCGCCATTATACAGGAAATGAATGATAAAAAGGCGGCGGCAGTTTCCCTTATTGAAAACTTACAACGCAAAGACTTGAATTATTTCGAGGAAGCGGGCGCGTATGCCAGCCTAATTACTGAGTTTAGTATGACCCAGGAAGAAGTGGCGCAGAAGGTTGGCAGGAGCCAATCGGCAGTTGCCAACAAGCTGCGATTGCTGAGGCTGGCCAAAGAAATACGCTGTCTGATTATAACTGAAACCATTACGGAAAGACACTCCCGGGCTTTACTAAAATTGAATTCCGTGGAAATGCAAAAGCAGGTATTGCTGGCTATTTATGAGAAAGAATTAACGGTTAAAGAAACCGAAGAGATTGTAGACAAGCTCCGCCAGCATAATCTGCCGCAGGAAGATAATAAGAGTGGTCAGGGGCAGCAGGTTTCTATCGTAATCAGAGATGCTCGAATATTCCTTAATACCATAAAAGAGACGGTAAATAGGGCTATAAAAACAGGAATAGATATGTATATGATTGAGAATGAAAGCGAAGCGGAGTACGAGATCATAATCCGGGTTCCCCGGTTAAGGCGCAGTAAACGACTGGTGGCCAAAGGATAGCCGCCCCGGGTTGAATCAAAGCGATATAGACAAGCAGGGGGCGAGTCTTGACCTTTTTTGCTCGCTCTGGCAGGGTGTCAACTTTATCGACACCAAAAAGCAGGAGGATAGCCCCCTGCTTTTTGGTTGTGCACATCCATAAGCAGTAAAAAGGACTAAGAACAAAAGTTTCTGTTTTGGTATAATAACAGGGCAGGAATATAAGTGACCAAAAGAGAAGTTAGTAAATTAGCCTGGAACAGTCTGTGAGGGGAAGAAAGGTGGACAAGGAATGGCAAGGATAATTGCGGTTACCAACCAGAAGGGCGGGGTGGGTAAAACCACCACGGCAGTTAATCTGGCTACTTTTATGGCCATGGACGGCTATAAGGTGCTGCTGGTTGATGGTGATCCACAAGGGAACGCCACCAGTGGCCTGGGAATTAATCGTAAGCGGCTCAAGTTCTGCCTGCATGATCTGCTGGTTGACGGGCTTGAGTTCCACCGGGTGATGACTCATACCAGGGTAGATAATCTGGATTTAATCCCGGCCACCATTCAATTAGCCGGCGCAGAGGTCGAGCTGGTATCCCGCCCCCATC
>JBAYYO010000049.1:0-9649 GCA_041672985.1 Syntrophomonas sp.
GAAACAGCTATCCCGGATGACTACATGAAAGAGGCCTTGCAATGGCGTCAGGAGATGGTCGAGAAACTGGCTGAAACGAGTGAAACGCTCCTGGAGCTTTTTTATAATGATGAGGAAATTGCCGATGACCTGCTCATACAAACGGTAAGAGAAAATGTTGTCAGTGCCTCGATGGTTCCGGTGATATGCGGCAGCTCTTACCGCAATATTGGCGTGCAAACGCTGCTGGACGCAGTAGTGAACTATTTGCCTTCTCCGCTGGAAGTCGGAATAACCAAGGCCACCGATATTGATAGTGGTAATAACCTTGAAATTACTCCTGATAATGATGATATCTTCTCAGCGCTGATATTTAAAATAGTGAGTGATAGACATGTCGGAAAATTGGCTTTTGCCAGAGTTTATTCCGGTTCGGTAAAATCCGGTTCTTATATTTACAATAGTACTAAAGGTAAAAAAGAGCGGGTTGGACGTCTGGTTAAAATGCATGCCAACCATCGTGAAGAAATAGAAGAGGTTCATGCTGGAGATATTGCGGCATTTATTGGTCTTAAAGATGTGGGGACCGGGGATACCCTTTGTGATGAGAGCAAGCCTATATTGCTGGAATCCATAGAATTTCCAGAACCGGTAATACAGATAGCGATTGAGCCCCGTACTCAATCTGACCAGAACAAGATATCGGAGGCGCTGGCGAAAATATCAGCTGAGGATCCGACCTTTAAGATGGTCTATAACAAGGAAACGGGACAGACTCTTTTATCAGGTATGGGTGAATTGCATCTGGAGATTATTGCGGAGCGCCTTGCTAAAGAGTTTCATGTCGGCATCAATATCGGTCAGCCCGAGGTTGCCTATAAGGAAACAATTACCAGCACTGCTGAGCACGTCACCAGATTTGTTAAACAGACCGGCGGCAAAGGGCAGTTTGCGCATGTGGTACTAAAAGTCGAGCCAACTGAAGGTTTTGAATTTGTGAATAAAATAGTGGGCGGGGCAATACCCCGAGAATATATACCGGCTGTGGAAGCGGGGGTTAAACAAGCTCTGGAAGAAGGAGTCCTAAAAGGTTACCCGGTGGTAAATGTAAAGGTGACATTATTAGACGGTTCGTTTCATGAGGTTGACTCCTCGGAAATGGCGTTTAGGACTGCGGCAACTCTGGCAACCCGTGAATGTTTAAAGAAAGCTAATCCCAAACTTATGGAACCGGTTATGCGTTTAGAAGTTACCTCTCCGGAAGAATTTACCGGCAATATTATTAATAATATCAGCAACCGCCGTGGCAAGCTGGATTCTATGGAGATGCAGAATAACACTCAAATCATCAGGGGATTTGTTCCTCTGGCTGAAATGTTTGGATATTCAACCGTATTGAGGTCCAGTACCCAGGGTCGAGCGGGATTTTCCATGGAATTTTCACATTATGAAGAGAGAAACATAGCCTCTTAAAAGTAACTCTCCCACCAGGGTGAAAGACTGATAACCGAAGTAACATTCAAGTCACGCTTAAAAGACCCTTCAATCAACACGTTCCAAGCAGGTTGATTGAAGGGTCTTTTTGCAATAGCGCCGCGATTGAATTTTGAACCGCTATCATAAATCAACGATTGCTATCTAGTTCTCATTTGACTTCCCCCGTAAACTGCACAGTATTGGCCAGATTAGTCAAGTCATCAGCTGATAAATCACCGGTGTATGTAACCGTATACTTCTGATCTCCCACCTGAATATATCTGGTAAGAGTCACAATAGTTTCCTGGCCGCTGATATTTAATGTTTTAGCACCTCTGGTTGGCTCAATAGAAGGGGCAATAGTTAAGTGTACACTTTCCTTGCCATCCAAGCTGGCATAATCATAAATAGTCCAATTATCCTCACTATTAAAAGATTGAATAAGCTTGAAGCGCTCGGGCATATTTAAAGGAGTGACATATGCCTCTATACTGTCGGCGGATTTATTGCCGGCACCATTATCCTGAGTCCAGTCCATATAAATGCCAGCCAAATCTCTGGTATTATCGGCGCCGAGGGCAATATCTTCATCTGTTATGGTGAATTGTTCTGCCTGACCGCGGGATACAGCCGCAGATGCAATAGAAGGTAGCCTGCTTGTATCTGTTGGCGTTGGAGTAGATGTCACTTTATAGTTGGATTTATTCGCGGTTGTTGCTTTTGGCTCCGTCTTTTCAATGGCCGCCGGTTCAATTTGCTCGAGCGGAGATGATTGAGATTCTTGTTTGGCAATAACATTTGGAACTGGTTGTTCATAACTGACCGAACCATATGTGTCGGCAACTTTGATATTAGTACCTAATTGCGGCAAATGTGGTATATGCAGGCACAGAGCAATTACTGCCGCTGCTAACGCTAGTCCTCCGCCCAACCATATTTTGCGTTTAAAAATAGAAGCTATCATGCTTTCTTTAGGTGCGTTTTGAGGTTGGCCATTAAGATCGCCCCCGATATTCAAAGCACTCATAACCATGGTCGTAAAAGCAGGGGACAAAACGGGAATATCACTTGTATCTCGTAACACTTCGTTTTCGGCCAGTGTTAACTGGTAGTCCTGCTGACAGTCTTCACACTCTTTCAAATGTGATAAAATCTCAAGATGCGAGGGGGATGATGATTCTAAATCGTCGCAGTATCCGTAAATTTCATTTTTAATATCCTGACAGTCCATCTTTATCCCCCTTTTCTTCCCAATTCTTAAGCAGCATTTTTCGTAAAGACTTACGAGCCCGATGAATTTTGACCTCTATATTTTCTTTATTTACACCCAGAGTATCAGCTATTTCCTGATTATCTAAATCCAACTGATAACGAAGCGCCAGCACTAATTGGTAACTCTCTGGGAGTGCTTTAAGTGCGGTTTTTATTTCCGCCCTCAGTTCATTTCTCCGCAGGAATAGATCCGGATCGCCGTAATTGAAATGATATTGGGATTCATATTGATTATTGTACGACTCATCGAAGTTTAATAAAATAACCTTGTTTTTTTTGCGTAGAGAACTGATGCAGGTATTTATGGCAATTCTATGTATCCAGGGCGCAAATTTCTTACTGTTGTCAAACTGATGCAGCTTCTGATAGACAGTAATAAAAACATCCTGGCTGATATCCTCGGCTTCCTGGTATTGTCCAGTCATACGGTATATAATGGTAAACACCGACATTTTATATCGGTTAATAAGTTCTTCAAAAGCCGAAACTTCCCCACACAGAACCCGGGCGGTGAGCATTTCGTCGGTAAGCAAGTTGTGATCCTCCGTTCACTCTATTTTATATACGAATAGTTTGTAGGTATCTTGCACTGAAGATTACTTAATAATAACACGAATAATGATTTACTTTAAGATGTTATACCTAACAACGAAATAAAACTACCATAAACCGTTAGTTGTGGATTGAACAGGGGGAATTATGAAAATACTGGTTGATGCAGATGCGTGTCCGGTAAAGGAGCTGATTGAGGAACTGGCTCGAGAATATCGCTTGGAATTAGTAATGGTGTCCAACATTAATCACATAATTAGGAGCAATTATGCCACAATTGTGGTAGTTGACGGCTCTGCGCAGTCAGCTGATATTGCCATAATTAATCTCGCCCGTCCGGGGGACATAGTAGTAACACAAGATTACGGACTCGCTTCCATGGCTCTGGCTAAAGGAAGTAATGCCATTGATCCAATGGGGAAAAGATATACCGAGGATAACATTGATGAGTTGCTTCTGCGCAGATATATCAATCAAAAGGCCCGCCAGGCCAGAGTGCGTATAGGTGGGCCCCGCAAGAGAAAAGTATCCGACAGTGCACTCTTTACCCTCGGTCTGCGAAAACTCATTAATGATAGCATGCAGTAAACCCTGTTTAACCTAATAATTCGTTGCATTATCGAGTTCAGGTCTATAAAATATCAATAGTGAAAGTCTTTTATTAAGGTTATGTTTGGGTGGTAATACCTGGAATATCGAAAGGAGAAATGAAATGTCTGACAAATGTAATAGCTGTTCCTCCAGTGGAAATTGTACTTCCGACCCTTCCCAATGCGGGGTAGATGTTGAGAATACCCTCGTCGGTTCACGCAATAATATACGCAATATCATTGTAGTTATGAGCGGTAAAGGTGGGGTAGGCAAATCTTCGGTTACCGGACTCATTGCTGCGAGTTTGGCGCGCATGGGTAGTAAGGTAGGGATAATGGATGCTGATATAACCGGGCCAAGTCAACCCAGGGCTTTTGGCATCAAAGGACCTATAGGAATGAAAGCAACCGATTACGGAATCATCCCTCCCGTGGCAGATCTAGGGATATCACTAATATCCATCAATTTCTTTTTGCCTAATGAAGATGACCCGGTAGTTTGGAGAGGACCGATGCTGGCCGGTGCTGTTAATCAATTCTGGGGAGAGGTAGACTGGGGCGAGCTGGATTATATGATTGTCGATTTGCCACCTGGAACCGGCGACGTGCCGCTAACTGTTATGCAGTCATTGCCTGTAAATGGGATTGTGATTGTTTCTTCCCCACAGGATCTGGCCATTATGGTAGTCAAAAAGACCATCAAGATGGCTCAAAAGATGAACATACCTATTCTGGGATTAGTTGAAAATATGAGTTATGCAGTATGCCCGAACTGCGACAAAAAATTGGAGATATTCGGTAAGAGCCAGGGGGCCCAGGTTGCCAAGGATACCGGCATTGATTTCCTGGGTGGTTTGCCGTGGGATATTGCTTTAAATGCTCTTATAGACCAAGGAAAAATTACCGATTATGTATCACCGGAAATAAACAACATCATCGAGAAAATTATGATCAAATTGCCTTAAATTGATATAGAGTCATCCTTGGAATGTCAATTATCTTACCATGTTCCTGTTATCCTGATAATTAAATAGAATTATCGGCGAAAATGTCATTTATCGCATGAATATCATTGACCGTTTCCAAGCATTGAATTTATAATAGGTATAAGCTAGAGATAATTATTTCTAGCCGTAAAATCTATTTCTCTTATAAGTTTGATATAAATAGGGGGTACAATGTATGGTTACAAAATTATTTATGGATTTGCGACGAATATTTGCCGATTTAGCTTCGACCTTAATATTAGGGAAAAATAAAGATGCAGCAGACATTGCCATGACCTTATCAGAAAAGAGCAGGGCACTGGCGGAAGAATTGGCTAAATAGAGTTGAACAATGAGAGCCTTCTTTAAATTAAATAGATTATGGAAAACGCCGTTATATAAACGGCGTTTTAGCTTGATCGAAAAATTTGGCCGGAATTGGGTACTATAGATTTATCTTGAGGTAGAATAGTAATAGTACCTATATGGCAGCTACCTGCCTGAGGAATATAAGAGCATATAAGAAAGTGGGGATAAAATATGATTAAAACTTTATTGTTAAAAGATGAGATTAATTACGATGCAACCCAAATGCATCCGCATTGGATTTATCGAAATCACGGGGTTTTAGGTGATGCAATAGTGGCCTTTAGTGGTGAAGTTCATGTTGCGCTGGATAAAATGGTGGATTTGACTGATGTCAGAGAAAAGGAATTCATCTATTCCCCCCGGATGTTAAATTTCATTGTTGAGCATTTTAATACTGACCTGGAGATGGCTATTTATAGGCAGCTTATTTTAATTGTAGCCATAAAAGAAGAGTTGGAGGGGTATGAAGTCAGGGTGCAGCGTATCGGAGATGATCTCTATGTGGAACGGGCCAAGCTGTCAGTTTCCATTGCTACTAGTACAGTAGTGTCAACCCTCATCCATATTGGTCTTAACATTGAAACAAAAGGGACCCCGGTTAAGACTGCAGGACTCAAAGAACTGGGGATTACCGATATTTCAGCTTTTGCGCAAAATGTTATGCTGCGTTACAAAAGGGAATTAGAGCGAATATATGAAGCACGCTGTAAAGCCAGGGGCATCATTGTTGATAGCTAAACTAACGGAGTTCCCGCCCCACTTGGGCAATTTACAATGCCGACATTCTGCCTTGTAAATAAAGCAAGCATAATTTAAAATATATAGATGTGGAAAGGGGAAGCACCTTGGTTGAACAAGACCGCGGAAAACTGGAAATGATTGCCCAAAAGAGCTTCCCAGCCGGTGAAGAACTGGTGCGGGTGGTGGATTTTCTGAATAAGAACCTTAAAACCAAGCAGATAATGTTTGGTATCAGTAAAGATAAGGAAACCAATCAGATGACTATAAAAATATACGAGTTTTGATAAAATAAATATTGAGGTGACTTATGAGTAAAGAGACCAAGGATTTTCTCAAGGAAACTATCAGCGTAATAGTAATTGCCTTTGTTTTGGCTATGATATTACGGAATTATGTTATAGAGGGAAGGGAAATCCCTACCGGTTCTATGTTACCCACTGTACAATTGAATGATAGGGTTTGGGTGAACCGCTTTATTTATCGCTTCCAGGAACCACAGCGTGGGGACGTGATAATGTTTCAACCTCCCGAATCGGTAAACTCCCCCACCCCTTACCTCAAAAGGGTAATAGGACTGCCAGGCGAAACAGTGGAAATGAAAAACAATAAAGTATATATAAACGATAAGGCCCTGGTGGAACCCTATGTGTCCGAACCCTTGGAGTATGAGTACGGACCTGTGTTGGTGCCCCCCAATGGTCTTCTGGTATTAGGCGATAATCGGAATAGTAGTTACGACAGCCATGAATGGAACACCTGGTTGACCCAGGATAGACTGATGGGGAAGGCTTTGGCTATATACTGGCCCTTAAATCACTTTAAGCTTCTACCGCGGGAGGTTTCCTTTGAATGAGAATTCTGCTGACTAATGACGATGGTATAAATGCCCGGGGCATAAATGCCCTTATTAATGAGTTGAATACCATTGCCGAAATTTATATTGTTGCCCCGGATCGGGAACAGAGTGGTACAGGCCATTCTATAACCGTATTCGATCCCATCAAAGCGGTTAAAACTCAGATTCCGGGTATTAAACAAGGTTGGCTGGTGAATGGAACCCCGGTAGACTGTGTAAAATTAGCCCTAAGTCGTCTCATAGATGAAAAGATTGACCTGGTGGTCTCCGGTATAAACCATGGTTCCAACCTGGGCACCGATGTACTTTACTCAGGGACCGTATCGGCCGCAGCTGAAGGCGTAATCATGGGCTGTCCCTCCATAGCTGTATCCCTTGACTCCTATCGTGATGATGTTGATTTTGACTTTGCGGCGCGATTTACCCGGCGGGTAATAACCGCCGTTATGCCGGAAGGAATTGAGAAAACTACAGTGTTAAATATAAATGTTCCTCTCTTACCTCCGGATGAAATTAAGGGCTTGTCCATAACTAAACTTGGCACCAGAAATTATAACAATTTGTTTGAAGAACGGCGGGATCCCAGGGGAAATACTTATTATTGGTTAGGTGGAGGACTTTGCGAAGAAGAGCAGCATAAGGATAGTGATGTTTATGCGGTAGAACGTGGTTACATCAGCATCACTCCTGTTCATCTGGATTTAACCGATTACAAGCTAATGGAGAGATATAGGAGAATATCCGCAGCTTATTTAGAGTCTTTGCTGAGGGGTGATTAATTATCACGTTAGTAAGCCTGGCTATCAACGTACTGGTTTTCTTCTTGCTTTTCAATTGGTCCTATCTGAAGAAGAGAAGGTTAAACCCACGTTACCCACCCAAACCTGTAGCCCAATCAATAGTATTTCCAGTGGGTTTAGCAATTGCTTATACACTGCTTGTAGATGCCTACAAAGGTATTCTCTACTACCAGCTAATATTGTTTCTGATAGTAGCTGCTCTATTATTCTGGAAATTGTATGGTTCAAAGAACAGCGGCAGTTGAACAAGATTTATTTTGCTACTTCCCGCAAAGTATAGTACCATTTTTACAGCATAAATTATGAGGAGGTTATTGGATGAAGGTTTACCCTACTGACGGAATTCGCAATATTGCACTCGTAGGTCATGGAGGGACCGGCAAGACATCAATGGCGGAAGCCATGATTTATAATACCGGGGTGATCAAGCGGCTGGGAAAGGTGGATGACGGCAATACGGTAGCCGACTATCTTCCTGAAGAAATTAAAAAGAAAATAACCATTAGTACGTCCTTGGTTCCGTGCGAATATAAGAACTGCAAAATTAATATACTGGATACACCTGGTTACGCCGATTTTTATTTTGAGGTGTGTGGCGCGTTGCGCGTAGTGGATAGTATGCTATTATTGTTCTCCGCTACAGCAGGTGTTGAAGTTCAAACCCAAATAATTTGGGAGGAGAATCCCGACATTCCCAAATTTGTTTTTATAAATAAAATGGATCGTGAGAATGCCGATTTTAATAAGGTGTTAACTCAAATTAAGTCCACTTTTGCCGATAATATAGTCCCTCTCCAGTTGCCTATTGGGTCTGAGGATAGCTTTAAAGGAGTGGTAGATCTACTCACAATGAAGGCTTATATATTTGAAGCGGGATCTGGCAAAGCTACTATAGAAGAAATACCCGCCGAAATGTTGGATGATGTAGAGATGTATAAAATGGAATTAATTGAGGCAGCGGCTGAGGCTAACGACGATTTGTTAACTCGATATCTCGATGGAGAAGAACTCAGTGATAAGGAAATATTACAGGGAGTGAAGGAAGCTGCATCTTCAGGTTCTACAGTGTTCGTACTTTGTGGCTCTGCCCTGAGAAACATTGGTGTACAGCCAGTAATGGATTTTATGGTGGAATGCTCCCCCACACCTGATTGTAATCGCATGATAGCCGGCCAGGATATCCAGAACTTACCTTTCAGTGCCCTGGTTTTTAAGACTATTGCCGACCCCTACATAGGACGTTTAAACATGTTCCGCATATTCACCGGGAAATTGAAGGCTGACAGTGTGGTTTATAATGCCACCAAAGAAAAAGATGAGAAGATTACCCAATTGCTGGTAATGACGGGCAAAGAACAGAATTCCGTCCCTGAATTAAATGCTGGTGATATTGCAGCTGTTGCTAAATTAGCAGTTACTAACACATCTGATACTTTGACGGTCAAATCAAATCCGAATTTACTCAACCCGATAGAATTCCCCACCCCCACGCTGAGTACGGCGATTGAGCCCAAGAGTAAAGGTGACGAAGACAAGCTTAGCGGAGCCTTGCAGAGGTTAATGGAAGAAGACCCCACCATTACTGTCGAAAAAAACATCGAAACCCACCAAACTATAATGAAAACTATGGGTGATACCCATATGGATATTATTATTGACAAGCTATCCCGCAAGTTTGGAGTAGACGTTATTACCAAGGAAATGCGAATCCCTTACCGGGAAACAATTAAAGCCACTGTGGAAGTCGAAGGTAAACACAAGAAGCAGAGTGGAGGTCATGGTCAATACGGACATGTCTGGATTAAATTCGAACCCAATGATGAAGAAGATTTTAAATTTGAAGAAAACGTATTTGGCGGGTCAGTTCCCCGCAACTACTTTCCGGCGGTTGAAAAAGGATTGATGGAAGCTTTGGACGAGGGTGTTTTAGCCGGTTATCCTGTTACCAGAATAAAAGCGACCCTCTACGATGGCTCATATCATTCCGTGGACTCCTCGGAAATGGCATTTAAAATGGCTGCCAAGCTC
>JBAYYO010000050.1:0-9607 GCA_041672985.1 Syntrophomonas sp.
TGGACTCTGGGAAGTAGCTGTGGAGACGCTGGGTATAGTAATCGTGGCGGTACTGATATCGTTGCTCATAGGTTTACCTATGGGGATTGCCATGTCGAGTTCCGAAAGGTTCAACGCTGTTAATACACCTATACTGGATGCCATGCAGACTATGCCCAGCCTGGTCTACTTGATTCCAGCTTTGATGCTGTTTGGACTGGGCAAGGTTCCCGGTGTTTTTGCAACGGTTATTTATGCGCTGCCACCGGTGGTACGTCTTACTAACCTGGGAATTCGCCAAGTTTCCTGGGATGTACAGGAAGCAGCGCTGGCTTTCGGTGCCTCGCGCTGGCAGATGATGAAAGAAGTGCGCTTCCCCCTGGCTATGCCAACTATAATGGCCGGGATCAATCAGACTACCATGATGGCGCTGTCCATGGTGGTAATCGCCAGTATGATTGGTGCAGGTGGATTGGGAGAAGAGGTTCTCAAGGCCACCAACCGTGTTGATGTAGGTAAAGGCTTTGAAGCCGGATGGGCTATCGTCGTTTTAGCCATCGTCATCGACCGCATATCCCAGGCGGCCGCCAAAAGATGGGAGCCCCCGCAGAGATAATGTGCTGATTTAGTGCGATCCCGTATATGTGTAGAATATTATGTCTGCTTTTTTTGCCCTTGTTCCTTTGTATTAGGAGCTATATTTTTCAAAAAGCTGATATTCTTCATAACAGGAATGGTTGCCCCCTCGTATTGCGTTGACGTTTGGGATAGGGTGACTTACAATTGTTTCAGAATAATGATTATAGGGGGGATATCGTATGGAAAATGATCGGAAGATTGCAGTTTTAATTGATGCTGATAATGTATCGGATAAGTATATAAAGTATATTTTTGATGAAATATCCAACCATGGGACACCGACATATAAGAGAATTTATGGAGACTGGACCAAACCGCAACTGGCATCATGGAAAGCGGTGCTGCTTAATTACTCTATAACCCCCATTCAGCAATATAGTTATACAACTGGTAAGAATGCGACGGATTCAGCCTTAATCATCGATGCCATGGATATACTCTATTCCAAGAATGTGGATGGGTTTTGCATTGTTTCCAGTGATAGTGATTTCACCAGGCTGGCTGCTCGGCTGCGAGAAGCTGGCATGTATGTTGTCGGTATGGGTGAGAAAAAAACTCCTACGCCTTTCATATCAGCCTGTGAAAAGTTTAAATACCTCGAAGTTTTGGCTGCCATACCTGCTGCCTCTGAAGAATCGAATGCCGATGCCAGGGTAGAAAAGCCGGAAGCACCTCAAGAAGGCATGGCCAGTATAAATGAGCTAATTGAAACTATTAAGGTAATTGTAACGGAGACTTCAGATGATGATGGCTGGGCGTTTTTAGGCGAAGTTGGGAAGAAACTCAACAAGCGTTACCCGGATTTTGATACCAGAAACTATGGGCACGCCAAGCTTACCCCGCTTATATCGTCTTTTAAGCAATTTGAAATTCAATCTAGAAAATCCAACCGTCCGCATATAACCCATAAATATATCAGGAACAAGGGTGAGAAGGGGTTTAAATAACGTTAATATTGAGAATTGCATTACCTAATGGGCGCTAGAAGCAGAGTAGGGCCGGAAAGAAAATATTCCGGCCTTTTTTTTTGCTTTTTCATTAGCCCCAATCTTTCCGGTTGCTGTGACAACTAGCTTAGATTATCCAAAATTGTGCCTTGATTTGGTTTTAATCCCGCTTTGGCTTTGAAGTGGGGGATCTTGCACAAGTGGTGGGGACAGCCAGGGTATTTCTTGATAGAAGTGGGCTGCTTGGAGAGAAACTTCTGTGTTATGATTAGGAGAATAATATGTACCGGATGAGGTGTTTATGGCGTTGCCACTGGTAAAGGATGCTTTGGAAGGGGTAGTGGGAACAGTTATTTATCCTAAAGAGTTTAGGGCTTCTTAATATGGTAAATTGGAGGCATCGAAATGATTGATATATCTATACCAGGTAGAGAGATGAAGCTTGAATTGCAGAACCTGGTGCTGGATTTGAATGGTACGCTTACGGTTGATGGCACACTGATAGCCGGCGTTGGGGCAAGGATTGATATGCTAAAAGAAAATCTACAAATATATCTCTTGACCTCGGACACCCTGGGATGTGGTGCCATGGTGGCTGAAGAGCTGGGAATCTCCATTTTTAAAGTAGGACAAACCAACGGCGGAGCGGACAAACTGGATTTTTTAAACACTATTGGGGCGGAAGCATCGACAGTGATCGGGAATGGCTTTAATGACCGCCTCGTTTTGGAACATGCGGCCCTGTCTATTGCTGTCATAGGTGCGGAAGGATCCTGTGTCCAGGCGCTGCAGAAGGCCGATATTGTGGCAAACAATATCCTGGACGCCCTCGACCTGCTCCTTTACCCCATGCGTATAGTCGCTACGCTTCGAGATTAATTGTCACATATTGTGATAAAATATGTATCAGGAAAAGATGCGATTAATTATATAAATATGGCCCGGGGGATTATATATGCGTAAGAAGTATTTAAGTAGCTTGGTAATCACGGTTGTAATTTTGGCAGCAGCAGGTTTATGGGGATACAATAGTTTTTTAAAGCCCAACCTGGAAATCCAAAAACAACTAACCAATGAGTTTGGGAACGAGTTTTTCAATTCATTTGATGATGCAAAGACAGCCGAGACGCCTACGACGACATCTGTTTTACATGAACTGGAGCAGAATGCGGCCGCCCAAATGCAAGTAAACCCGGGATATGATAATATCAGCAGTGCTCAAACTACTGAACAGGCTATTATCCAGAAGTATGCACCTAAGTTTCAGGGGTTAGAGAACCAAGCTTTGGGCCGTCTGGATGTTTTGTTTGCCGCTGGCTTGCGGGAGTACACTCAACAGAAAAAATCGGGTACTTTGAAGGCCTCCGAGCTGGCCCGTAAATATATTCAAGCCGGCCATATGCTGGAGGCTAATGTGGACAGCCAATTTTATAGCAGTCTTAATGCGATGGAGGCAGAACTGATCGCAAATAATCTGCCGACCGCAGTTATTGCTGATATTAAAAAGGAATACGTTAAGGCCAAATCCAGTAAACGTGCGGAACTGCTGGCTAAAGCCTATCAATAATTATGATGTTTTAAAGGTGGTAGACCAGAAACTTCGGCTGGTTATAACCCTATTATCTTCCTCATGACACCGCTACAGATGATACAATTAAGTTGTTGATTAAGCAGTGCTTGCCCGACATTGTCCCAAAATTTAATCGATAATTCGAATTTTACATGATAAGTAAATGGCGTAGAGAGTCCCGAAAAAGGGGTGTGATCATTATTAAGAAGGCCGCTGCCAGGATTGCCTCGGCTATAATGATTAAACGAGGGTTCTCGCCATATTTTGTCAGACGTTTATTAAAGGAATTGTTATGACGATTTTTTGGAATTTGCTTAAAGATCGGAAGGATTTGGCTTTAAAGCCGGTGCTGGGCTCGAAAGGCAAAGGCTTTTACTATTATCCGTTATTGAAAGATGATGTTTGCGGGGATTTCTTTCATCAAATTATGGATGGCAAATAATGAGGTTGCGTATGAAAAAAGTGCTCTTGCTGGGCGGGTCCGCTCAGCAGATTCCTTCCATTGTTACAGCCCAAAAACTCGGTTATTATACTGTTCTGTGCGATTATCTGCCGGACAACCCGGGCCAGCGTTATGTCGACAAATTTTACTGGGTAAGCACTACAGATAAAGAAGCTATACTGCGAGTTGCGCAAAAGGAAAAGGTGGATGGCATAGTGGCCTACGCTTCAGACCCTGCAGCACCGACGGCCGCCTATGTGGCGGAAAAGATGGGTTTGCCCGGTAATCCATATAGGTCAGTTGATATACTAACTAATAAGGACAAGTTTAGAGAGTTCCTGGTAAAACATGACTTCTGTACTCCTAAAGCAAAAGGATACAGTTCAATTCACGAAGCCAATAAAGATATAGATCGATTTAAGCTGCCGGTCATTATAAAGCCGGTTGATTCTTCCGGCAGTAAAGGGGTAAGCAAGCTAATAAACGCTGCCAATTTGCAGAGACAAATTGAATATGCCTTAACTTATTCCCGAAGCAAACGTTTCATAATAGAAGAATTGGTGGAGAAAAAAGGCTGCCAGGTGGCGGGAGATGGCTTCTCTGTAGATGGCCAACTGGTATTCAGATGTTTTGGCAATGACCATTTTGACGGGAATAATATTAATCCTTTTGTTCCAGTTGCAGCAAGTTTTCCGAACGTTATGTCCGAGCAAATTCAGGGGAAAATACATGCCCAGATCCAGCGTTTGCTCACTCTGCTTAATATGAAAACCGGGGCTTATAATTTCGACATCCTCATCGACAAGGATGAAAATGTATATCTTATGGAGATGGGACCCAGAAACGGCGGCAATTATATTCCGCAAATCATTAAATATGCAACCGGGGTTGATTTGGTAGAGTTTACCATAAAAGCTGCCCTGGGAGAAAATTGCGGTAGTATTAAAATGATACAGCCGCAAGGGTACTGGAGCTATTATGCGATACACAGCTGTAAAGCTGGATTGTTAAAAGATATTAAGATAGATAAAGACGTCAAACACCGTAATATATTGGAGAGCTATCTTAATTATGAAATGGGAGACAAAGTTCCGGCTTTTATTGGTTCTAACAGTGCGATAGGAATTCTAATTATGAAATTTACCACTATGAATGAGATGCTGGAGATGATGGATTATTCCCGAAATTGGATAAATGTCATAGTTGAGTAGGTGGGTAGATGAAAGAAACAGGGGGATGTTTTAAAACTCATGCGAAAAATGCAAGTTTAAAAGGGAAGAAATTGCTCTTGCTGGGAGGAACATCAGCCGCATCGTTTGATATTGTACAATATGCTAAAATGAATAATGTTTATACAATAGTTGTTGATTATAATGAATTTTCTCCGGCCAAACAACTTGCTGATGAAAGCTGGTTAATTAGTACAGCTGATGTTGATAAAATTATCGAGCTGGCCAAAAAAGCAGGGGTTGACGGTGTGTTTGCAGGGATTAGTGAGTTTAACCTTGAAAGAGCTATGACTGTCTGCGAACAGCTTGGCCTGCCTTTTTATGCTGCCAGAGAACAGTGGAATCTTTTGTCTAACAAGTATAGTTTCAAACAATTGTGCAGGAACAATAACATTCCAGTGATTGAAGAATACCCGATAAACCAATTTAAATCTGAGGGCAGAAATGATATTGAGTTTCCGGTACTTATTAAACCTGTTGATAGTAGTGGCGGCAGAGGAATTCATATCTGCGCAAACATAAATGAGGTTTTTGCTAATTATGAGAGATCCTTGGCCTTTTCGCCGAGTAAACAGGTACTTGTTGAGCGCTATATGACAGGTAAAGAAGTGGCGATCTTTTATGTTGTCCAAGACGGAGAAATTTGTCTCACGGCAATGGCCGACAGGCATACTCAACATACCCAGAATGGGATTATACCCTTGCCAGTGGCGTATATTTTCCCTTCCAAACATCTAAAAACCTATCAAGAATCCCTCAATGCAAAAGTGACCGCCATGTTTAAATCAATTGGAATCCGGAATGGGATGATTTTCATTCAGTCGTTTGTAGAAAATGGAGAATGTATTTTCTATGAAATGGGCTTTCGCTTAACAGGCACGTTGGAGTACAAAATCTTAGCTAAAATAAATGGTTTCAATCCCATGGAGATGATGGTGAATTATGCCTTAACCGGAAAAATGAACGAAACAGACATTAGAAGGTATGTGAACCCCAACTTTAAAAAGTGGGGCTGCAATGTAACCTTTTTAGCTAAGCCGGGGAGAATTGGGAAAATAATTGGTGTGAGCGAGGCAGCTTCGTTTCCCGGAGTGATAGAGGTGGTACCAACTTATAAGGAAGGTGATCTGATTGCGGCCACGGCTTTAGGGACATTAAAGCAAGTCGTAATGCGTGTATTTGCCATTGCTATCACAAAAAAGGACTTGGGATCGGTTATGGATATGATTCATAACACGATTAAAGTTATTTCGGAAAATGGTGAAAATATGCTTCTGCCAACTTTTGATACGCAAGAACTTTTTGAATAAAAGACGAAGGATAGTTTTGCCGCGTTTGGTGTCGGGAGTGAAACGAAAGGCCTGGGTCATATATATGAGTGAAATGGATTTATATTTAAAGAGAACGACCCAAAACATAGAGTCGGTTTTGGTTACAGGAGCCGGGGGTTTTCTAGGAGGAGAACTAATCAAGCAATTATCGGCAACAACCGACTATCGGATTTTTGCATTGACTTCCCAAAAAGAGAAGGTCTTGTCGAGATTTTCGGAGGTAAAACAACTTGCTTGTTTTGATATAGAAGAATGGATGAGCGGGAAATTGCCCTGGGAGGAAATTGATACTCTTATTCATTGCGCATTTGCACGAGTATCATCCGGGCAGGAGCTGGCCAGCAGCCTTAATTTTGCTAATGAACTGTTCAAAGAAGCACGAGAAAATAAGATTGCTGCAATTATAAACGTTTCTTCGCAAGGAGTATATGGACGGACGCATAAACCCCTGTGGTCGGAAGAAACACCGGTTGATCCCCATTCAATTTATGGATTTGCGAAGTATGCAAGTGAATTATTATTGAACAATTTGCGTGCCGTCAACGATAATCAAACCTTTACGACCAACTTAAGATTATCCAGTTTATCGGGAGGGGCAGCCGGCTTAAAATTTGAAGTAATATCGAAATTTGTAAATCATGCCTTAAGAGGGGAACCAATTAAAATTGTGGGTGGTAAACAAATCTTTTCTTATATGGATGTCAGAGATGCCGCAGCAGGTATTATTGCGCTTCTGACGGTCTGCCCCCAGGAATGGCAAGAGGTTTATAACCTGGGCAGTAACCGAGGTTGCACAATTATTGAAATTGCCAACCTGGTGGCAGAAGCTGCCCCATCATATACCGCCCAGCCCGTAAGAATCGAAATTGAAGCCCAGGATATTAATTTAAATATTGGCATGAATTCAAATCTTTTTTATAAAGCCACCAACTGGCAACCCCAGTATGATATGAAAGATATAGTTGCTTCTTTGTTTCAATATTTATCACCAAAGGCAAATAATTAAGTGGGTGAGGGAAACATCATGTCCATCCAGGTAACCCGTGCCTCCATGCCTGACTTGGAGGAATACATAGATGAGATTAAAGACCTGTGGGATAGCCATTGGATTACTAACATGGGAGCCAAACATAAACAATTGGAAGCGCAGTTAGCCAGTTATTTGCATGTTCCCCAGGTTACCCTTTTTGCCAATGGTCATCTGGCCTTGGAGTGTGCCCTAGCAGCTTTTAAGTTAAAAGGAGAAGTCATCACTACGCCTTTCACCTTTGCATCGACGACTCATGCCATAGTACAGAACGGCTTGGAACCCGTGTTCTGTGATATAAACCCGCATGATTATACAATTGATACGGACCAACTGGAGAGCCTGATAACGGATAAAACGTCAGCTATCATCCCGGTCCATGTATATGGCAATATATGCAACATCAATGAGATTGAGAGGATTGCGGAGCAATATAATCTCAAGGTCATTTATGATGCTGCCCACGCCTTTGGAGTTACGCTTGACGGTGTGGGCGTTGCTAACTTTGGTGATGCTTCGATATTCAGCTTCCATGCAACCAAGGTTTTTAATACCATCGAGGGTGGTGCAGTGACATTTAAGAATGAAGCGTTGAGAAAAAGCTTAAATGAGTTAAAGAACTTTGGAATTACGGGCCCGGAGTCAGTTGAGAGTGTTGGTGGTAATGCCAAAATGAATGAATTTCAGGCTGCCATGGGAATCTGCAATCTGCGCCATATTGACAGCGAGATAGCGAAGCGGCACGCAGTTTTCGAGCGATATGTTGAACGATTAAGCGGAATAAAGGGGATTAGATTAGGTCAGATCCAGCCGGGGGTAAACAGCAACTATGCCTACTTACCCGTAATATTCGACCGGTATAGGTTGAGCCGCGATGAGGTCTTTGCGAAACTGAAATTCCAGGGTATCTACGCCAGGAAATATTTCTATCCTCTCACTAATAATATGGAGTGTTATAAAGATAGATTTGATGTTGAGAAAACGCCGGTTGCCAAAGAAATAGCCGACAAGGTGCTAACATTACCAATTTATCCAGATTTGGAATTAGACCAGGTTGATAGAATTTGTGCTATTGTTTTAAGATAAATACCCGGGTAATTTAAAAAATCACTCGAAATGAACCCTGGGAGGACTGCAGTTTGAGTATATTGGTAAGCATAACTTGCATTACTTATAACCATGAGAAGTATATAGCTCAGGCCATTGAAAGCTTTCTGATGCAAGAGACGGATTTTGATTATGAAGTACTGATTCATGATGATGCCTCCACCGATGGAACCGCTGATATCATCCGGGAATACGAAAGCCGATATCCTGATATTATTAAGCCCATTTACCAAACTGAGAACCAGTATTCCAAGGGGCTGAGAATTGGCACCGTGTATAACCTGCCGCGGGCCCAGGGCAAATATATCGCGATCTGCGAGGGGGATGACTACTGGCTTGATCCCTTCAAGCTGCAGAAACAGATTGATTATATGGAGGATCATCCTGAGTGCAGCATGTGTGCTCACGCAGTCAAAGTGGTGAAAGATGATAACCAGGCCGCGGTCCGTTTTATCGAACCCTATCATGAAAATTGTGAGGTGCCGGTTGAAGACATCATCACTGGCGGGGGAGGATTTATCGGTATCAACTCCATTGTATATCCCAGGGAGTGTATGGTCAGTCCCCCTGATTTTTTCCTGCGGGCGCCGGTGGGCGACGTCCCTTTGCAGCTCTATCTGGCCACTCAGGGAAGGGTATATTACTTGAATGAAGCAATGTCGGCCTACCGGATAGGTGTGGCTGGATCGTGGACCAACCGCGTCGCCAGTTCCAGGGAAAAACAAATAGCGCTGCGAACCGGCCTGATTGAGATGACCGATGAATTTGATAAATACACAGGTTATAAGTATTCTGACACGGTTGCCAGAAGACAGTTCGAAAATGAAATATTGCTTTTAATCGCCGCCGGCGATGTACAATTATTAAAACAGGACAAGTATAGAAAACATCGTGACAGGCTGGGCCTATATATTTTCCTGCTGATCTATTTGAATAAATATTTCCCTTCCCTATATGATAAATTGCGCGTCTACAAAAAATTTATCACCTCCAAAATATGAATTTATGGAACAGTCGCCCCGGACCAATTTGCAGAGGGGCAAGCTGAGCCTCATGAAACAGTGAGGACATGAGTTGGGGGAATATGAATGCAACCCGGAGACTTAGGATTAATACCCCTAAAGTGATATAATACGGGAAAGGAAATGCAATTGAGGTGATCACTGGATGGATGATAAACCCAAGCATCCACGAAGTGCGGGGTCGCTATTATGCCGGTTGAAAATAGAAATGGTTTACCAGGTTATTATAGAAGGCAATAAGGAATCCGGATAGATGGGTTTCTCATGCCTTTTTGTGTTTTATGGACAATAAGTTGTTTTCCTAGTGCCTGGCA
>JBAYYO010000051.1:0-9581 GCA_041672985.1 Syntrophomonas sp.
CGCTGGCCCTGATTCTGGCCTTCCTGGGGGTAGCGGTAACATTCTTTCAATTGGGGGCCGGCTTCATAGGCCTGGTGCAGATACTCGTTTATGCCGGGGCTATCTCTGTACTAATCATCTTTGCCATAATGCTGGTTATGAATGTGGATGCCGCCCAAACCAATTTACCCAATCCCAGCCGCGCTACCCAGCTGTGGGGTGCTCTGGTGGCATTGTTGTTAGTAATTGGCCTAGGGGGGGCAATTTGGTTCAGCGAACTGATGCCGGTTTTAGGACCGCTGCCAGTAGCTGATGCGGTGGGGGCGATTGCAGAACTTCTGTTAGGCGACTATGTGGCAGCATTTGAAGCTGCCGCCGTCCTCCTGCTCCTGGCCGTGGTTGGAGCTATTATTCTGGCGAAGGGAGTTGAGGAAGAGTGATTGGACTAAACCATTACTTGCTTCTGGCTACTATATTATTTGGCATCGGTGTTTACGGGGTTTTTGCCAAACGAAACGCAGTAGCAATACTGATGTCCATCGAACTTATGCTCAATGCCGTAAATATTAATTTTGTAGCCATTAATAAATTTATTCAGCCCGGTAATACGGTTGGTCAATTATTTGCTATTTTCGTAATAGTCGTAGCCGCCGCTGAAGTATCAGTAGGCCTGGCTTTGATCATATCAATCTATCGACAAAAGAAATCGGTCAATCTGAGCGATTTTAATCTTATGAAATGGTAAGGAGGGTAAAATAGATATGCAAAATATACTTCAGATCTCGTGGATTATTCCCGTATTACCCTTTCTTGCTTTTGCTTGTATCGGACTAATACTGCATCGCTCGCCGAAGGGGTCCGCGGCTTTGTCAATCCTGGCTATCGGCGCCTCATTCATCCTATCGGTGCTGGTTGCCATAAAAGTTTTCTCGGGTGATCCGGGCCAGGTTTTTGAAATGTCATTTCGGTGGCTCAATATGCCCGGTTTGAATGTAGACATGGGAATACTCATAGATCCGCTCACCGCGGTTATGCTTATTGTAGTTACTACCGTAGCCTTGCTGGTACAGATTTATTCGTTGGGGTACATGAAGGGAGATCCTGGCTTCGCGAGCTATTTTGCCTACCAGAGCGTATTTGCCGGTTCGATGCTGGGTCTGGTAGTAGCCAGCAACTTCGGACAGATTTTTGTATTCTGGGAGCTGGTAGGTATGTGTTCCTATCTATTGATAGGCTTCTGGTTTGGCAGGAATTCTGCCAAGAATGCAGCTATTAAAGCTTTTGTTACCAACCGGGTGGGAGACTTCGGTTTCCTTCTGGGAATACTATTCCTCATGATCGTTTTTGGTACCCTGAATTACGGTGAACTGGCTGTAAAGATAGCCGGTTATGAAAATATGGCAGTTCTGTTGCCTATCGCCATATTATTATTCTTCGGGCCGATGGGAAAATCCGCTCAATTCCCTCTGCATGTTTGGCTGCCCGATGCTATGGAGGGTCCTACCCCAGTTAGCGCTCTGATCCATGCTGCTACCATGGTGGCCGCGGGTGTTTACCTTATCGCCCGGGCTTTCTTCATCTTCAGCCAGGTGCCCCAGGCTTTGATCCTGATTGCTGCCGTAGGTGGGTTTACAGCCATCTTTGCCGCTTCCATAGCTCTGGTACAAAACGATATTAAACGTATTCTGGCCTATTCCACCCTGAGCCAGCTCGGATATATGGTAATGGCAATGGGTATAGGAGCTATGACCGCTGGAATGTTTCATCTTATGACCCATGCTTTTTTCAAGAGCCTCTTATTTCTAGCCGCTGGCAGTGTAATCCATGCCATGCATGATGAACAGAATATATGGAAAATGGGACAGCTTTCTAAAAAGATGCCGGTCACGACCTGGACTTTCGTAATCGGCGCTCTGGCCCTGGCCGGAATACCTCCCCTGGCAGGATTCTGGAGCAAGGACGAGATCCTGCTGGGAGCTTATGCAGGGGGATATATCGGTCTCTATGTTCTAGGTTCTCTGGTCGCTTTCATGACAGCGTTCTATATGTTCCGACTGATATTTACAGCCTTTTTCGGGTCCAATAAAGAGGGCCATCATGCCCATGAATCATCACCGGTGATGACGACTCCCCTCATTATTCTGGCCCTATTATCAATCGTAGCTGGCTTTGTCGGTTCACCATTTATGAATAATATATTCGGGCATTTTATTACTGCTCCCGGCGCGGTGCACCATGAGGCTAATTTATCGATTATGGTGATTTCATCGTTGCTGGCCTTGGCCGGGATTTTCCTGGCTTGGCTAATCTATCAGAAGGAGATCATAAGTGCTGAAAGCCTGCGGCAGCGCTTTTCAGGTATATATAAGGTACTCTATCACAAGTTCTATATAGATGAAATTTATGCCTGGCTGGGCAAAGTATTCGTTGACGGGGGAGCCCGGCTCCTGGAGTGGTTTGATCTCAAGATCATCAACGGGGCTGTAAATGGCCTGGCCTTTTTCACGGGTTGGTCGGGACGTACTCTACGTTATGCCGAGGATGGTCAGGTTCAGACCTATGCACTCTACCTGTTTGCAGGTGTGGCAATTTTATTGATAACAGCCCTATGTGCCGTATTTACGGCCGTAGTTTAAGGAGGTGGATTGATTATGGGTGATTTTCCGATTCTATCGATAACACTTTTAGTTCCTATTCTGGGTGCCATTCTGATCATGATTGTGCCTCGGGAACAAGAGAAGCCGATTAGATACATCGCGGCTGTCAGCACCCTGATCAGCCTGGCTCTCTCGCTGATCGTATTTTTCGGTTATGATAAGGCTCTGGCTGGAATGCAATTTGTGGAAACCATTCCCTGGGTTAAAGATCTGGGAGTCAGTTATGCCCTGGGTGTCGATGGAATTAGCATTCCTCTGCTGCTCTTGACCAATCTCATCGGGTTCAGCGCTGTTTATGCCAGCTGGCAGGTGGAAGATCGGGTGAAAGAATTTTTCACCCTGCTCTTACTTCTTATCAGCGGGGTTATGGGAACATTTGTGGCCACTGATCTATTCATTTTTTTCTTGTTCTACGAAGTGGTTGTTATCCCCATTTACCTTCTGGTAATCATGTTCGGTTCCTCTAAACGAGTAACCAAGGAATATGCCGGTATGAAACTGACTATCTACCTCTTGATCGGGAGTGCCTTTTTGCTGGTAGGTTTGATTGCCCTCTTCGTTAAGGCGCAAGCCATACTAGGCTTTCCTAGTATGGATGTAGCCACTCTGGCTGGACTGGACTATCCGGTAGCTTTCCAGATATTTGTGTATGCCTTGATGGCTTTTGGTTTTGGTACGCTGTTATCGATGTTCCCTTTCCATGCCTGGTCGCCGGACGGGTATGCGGGAGCACCGACCGCAGTCAGCATGATCCATGCCGGAGTGTTAAAGAAGATCGGTGGTTATGGTCTGATTCGCATAGGGCTCTTCATTCTGCCGGCAGGTGCCAAATTCATCGCTCCTATTATAGCGATTCTGGCCATTGGCAATGTTGTTTACGCCGGAATGATTTGCCTCAGTCAGAAGGATCTCAAGTATATTGTGGGATATTCCTCAGTAAGTCATATGGGATATGTTTTGCTGGGCATTGCCTCAATAAATCTTATAAGTATAAACGGGGCTGTTATGATGATGTTTGCTCATGGGGTGATGGCGGCTCTCTTCTTTGCCATGATCGGCAACCTGTACCATAAGAGCCATACCCGCAACGTATTCGATTTTGGAGGCCTGGCCCATCAGATGCCGCGTCTGGCCACAGGTTTCATGCTGGCCGGTTTGGCTTCCCTGGGACTTCCCGGTACGGTGAATTTTATCGGTGAATTCACCATTTTCGTGGGGGCATTCAGAGAGTATCAGATTCTAACCATTATCGCTATATCGGGCATCATTATTACCGCGGTTTATATATTACGCACCCTTGGCAATGTGCTCTTCGGCCCGCGGCGTCCGGAATGGGATCACCTCCAGGACCTTAAGGGGCCAGAGATGGTACCTCTGCTGGTTTTGGGAGGAGCTATTTTACTGGGAGGGATCCTGCCCTTTACAATCATGGATCTAATAAACAGCGGTGTGGGCCAGCTTCTGCAGCAAATTGGTCCTATGCAGATAGGAGGGATCTTTTAATGCGCTACGAATTACTGGCACCAGAAATCCTTACTGCTGTCCTCGGACTGCTGGTTTTGGCAACTGGTCTATTGTTGCCGGGACGTGGTAAAAAGGCGGTGGGATACATCACCGTTATCGGCCTGGCAGCAATCCTCATCACGGTGATGCTAAATTTTAGGAACGAAGCACTGTTTTTTGATGGAGTATACCAGATCGACATGTATGGCAACTTTTTTAAAACATTGTTCGTTGGTGCGGCTTTGCTGATATTTTCCATGTCCACTCGCTACACTGAGTTTTTCGGGCAGCGTAAGAGTGAATGGTTCAGCTTCATGATTTTTGCCACTGTGGGCATGATGATTATGGTTTCCTCGGGAGATCTGATTACCCTATATGTAGGTCTGGAACTGATGACCATCAGCTTTTACATCCTGAGTGCCTACCTGTTGAACGATGGTTTATCTGCTGAAGCAGGGCTTAAATATTTGATTATGGGCGCCTTATCATCGGCCGTACTTCTCTTCGGAATGAGTCTGGTTTACGCTGCCAGCGGATCTACGGTTTTCACTGAAATTTACCGGGCTTTGAGTGCTGCCAGCAACCAACCGATTTTGATAGCGGGTATAGTAATGCTGATAGCCGGTTTAGGTTTTAAAATATCGGCGGTACCTTTTCATATGTGGACCCCCGATATCTACCAGGGAGCCCCTACCCCGGTAACCGCTTACCTGTCAGTGGCCTCCAAGGCAGCCGGGTTTGCGGCTCTGGTAAGGATCTTCATGGTGGCTTTTCCATATACCCAATTTAATTGGAATCTTGCCCTGGCAGTGCTGGCGGCTTTGACTATTGTCATTGGTAACCTTACCGCCCTGCCTCAAAAGAACGTAAAGCGGATGCTGGCGTATTCCAGTATAGCTCAAGCCGGGTATATCCTGGTAGGCCTGGTGGCTGCCAACACTTATGGACTGAAAGGTGTACTGTTCTACGCCCTGCTCTATGTCTTCTCTAACGTAGGTGCCTTTGCGGTGACCACAATGGTAGAGGTGGAAACAGGCAGTACGGATATAGAGGCATTTAATGATCTGGGACGCCGCTCTCCTATGCTGGCGGCGGTTATGACGGTATGCTTCCTGTCCCTGGCCGGCATCCCTCCCCTGGCCGGTTTCGTCGGCAAGTTCTACCTGTTCTCGGGAGCCATCCAGGCGGGGTACTTATGGCTGGCTTTCATTGGGCTGCTAATGAGCATGATCTCCGTTTACTACTATCTTAATGTGGCTAAAGCCATGTACATCGGGAAAACCGAAAACACCGGGTCGTTTTCAGTACCATGGGCTGGTAAAATGGCCTTATGGGTATGCCTCCTGGGAACTATATTCCTGGGTGTTTATCCCGGTCCCCTGTCCCAGATTACAGAACTTGCTATAGGGTTGTTCTTTTAAGGGGTAGTTAGATGTGAGTGGGTTAGCCCATCATTCAATAGGATTATAGTTCTGGATAATAAAAACTGCCCCCGTATCCCTGGTGGATTTGCGGGGGCAGTCTATTTTAAAAAACATTGGCAGCAGAGCAATGCGGCAATTTTAATTCCCTTTCTTTCAAAGCGGCTGACAATTTCGCCCACCAATCCTCTTTGTACACCATCAGGTTTTACCATGGTAAATGTTCGTTCCAATTCGTATACCTCCGAAATATATTGTCTTTAAAGCTTTGATACTATTAAGTATTTTTTATGTAATTTATTACTGTCGTCTTTGGCCACTGGGTGTTCCAGGTTATTTTTATGATTCATCCTTAAACCCTACTAAAACATGGGTAGAATCACAAAACGGTTTGTTTTCCGACCTGCCGCAGCGACACAGGGTTACTCTATTACGCACCTCATGTGCGGTGCCGTCACTGGCTTTAATGGGGATACCACCTCTAACCCAGATGGGTCCGCTGACTTTGGTGTGAGGGGCTTCGACTATGCCAATGGAAGGTTGAAAATGAGGCTCAATCGGCTGGCCGGTCTGTTTGTCCCATACCACCAACCTGCCGGAAGGGCAGTCACTGGCTTGCTGTACAGCTAGATCTCGTGCTTGAGTATCTTTAGATTTTTTAGTAAGTTTCCATATTCCACCCTCTCGATCACAAAAGCGAGCCGAGGAACACAGCCTTATCGCATCAGTTAAGTCAACTCCTGGACCGCGCTGCATTTTAGCTATTTGTATATATTTATCCTTAATAGACCTCTCATTACCATCCCAGTCCACCTTCTCATGAGTTCCGTCGCAATATGGCTTATTATTAGAATGACCGCAGCGGCATAGCGCATACTCCTCTTGGTCGGGGTACTGAGTGCCCTCTTCCCATTTATATGAATAACCCTTTTCATCAGGAATAATAACCTGTTTGCTCATAGGAATATTACCTGAGACTATATATGGACCATTGGGGGTAACTTTAATTGTGCCCTCTTTTTTAACAGGATCATGTTGCCCCTCTTTATTATGGTTCATAAAACATTACTCCTTCCCTTTGCCCCTGGCATTTTAGTGTTGGTAACTCCTAACCTCACACGATATGAGTGAACTTGTTGTTTTGCAATAGCCATTGTTCCAAGCGTCAGTAGTTCATGTCCATTTTGGTGCGCTTTGCTCGTGCCGGCTTTCATATCTAACCAAAGGTCTGCTCAATGTTTCATGTTTCGTAACCAATTACAGCGTTACTTATAGCTTTTCAAGAAATGTTCCAAACGATCCATACCTTCTTTGATATTGTCCAGAGAATTGGCATAGGAAAAGCGGATGTAACCCTCGCAGTTGGCACCGAAGTCAATGCCGGGTGTTACTGCCACTTTCGCCTTCTCCAGGATTTCAAAGGCCAATCGGTACGAATCATTAGAATATTCCTTGACGTTAGCCAGAGCATAGAAAGCCCCGCTGGGATCGTGGCGGGTAGCTATACCCATGCTTTTTAAGCGCTGCAGCAAATACAGACGCCGCTCGTTGTAGATATCCCGCATCTTCTGAACTTCTTGATCGCAGTCGCGCAGGGCAGCTATACCCCCCTCCTGGGCAAAGGAAGAGGCACAAATAAACAGGTTTTGCTGCATTATTTGCATGGCCCGAATGTGCTCCCGCGGTGCAATTACATAACCCAGGCGCCAGCCGGTCATAGCATATAGTTTGGAAAAGCCATTGATTACAAAAGCCCGATCGGTAAATTCCAGAATACTATGCTCTTCTCCTTCGTAGATTAATCCATTATAGATTTCGTCAGATATAATCATCTGGTCTAAATCAGCCACCGCTTTAAGATCCTCGGCGCTGAAAACTACCCCGGTAGGGTTACTGGGCGAATTTACCAGGATGCCGCGGGTCCTTGGGCTCAGGTGCTTTTTTATATCATCGGGTCGGTATTTGAACCCATCTTCTTCATTAACCGGTACGAATATCGGCTGCCCATCCACATAGCGAATAAAGTTTGGATAACAGGCATAATAGGGATCGGGTAGGATTACTTCCTCCCCTCTTTCCAGGAGAACGGAGAAAACCATCAGCATGCCCGGCGAAGTGCCGGATGTTACAATAATCTGCTCGGGTGAGATCTCTACCCCATACTTTCTCCAATAATAGCGAGCTATTTCCTCCCTCAAGGTGATTTTACCCAGACTGTGGGTATAATGAGTGTCATCCTCTTGGATGGCCCTTATAGCTGCGTCTTTCACCGGTTCCGGGGTGGCAAAGTCGGGTTCTCCCACCTCCAAATGAATAATGTCCTCGCCATGGGCCATCATGGTCTGGGCTTTTTCCAGCACCTCCATCACGATGAAGGGTGATAATTGTTCGGTCCGGGAAGATGATTGTAACTTGTTCATATTGAGCTCCTTGCTTTTAATTTTCTTATAATTCTATATAAGGTCAGTGGCAAAGTCCACCTGTTTTGCTCTCAGCACTTCCTTCCGTCCCCACCCGATTATAAGGACCTTCTTTGGCAAGAATGTTGCCGCCTGGGGTGCAACTATAACCTCAAGCTTTACAGACAATCAAAATAAGCTTAAAATAATAGCTAATTCGGGTTTAATTTCTGCTCTTATCACACTATCCGTCTGAGGCACAGTTAAAATATTTTTGGCGAGGAAGGTTCTGTGCATGAGTTTTGAGAGACATCATACTCCTATGGAGAGATTATATTTTACAATAGCCTTGGTGGTGGGAATTGCATTCTTATTCAGCCTGATAGGTCAAACTATTAACATAACCACCAATGTCCCGGCTACCGCGATAGTTTATGTTGACGAACAAAATCAGGTTTATTATGCTCCGCCTTATATACTGGGCAATAAGTATCCCCCCACTCTGGACGCTGATATACTAAAAGCCCACCCGCTGACCGATTGCGAGAAGAATAATTATAAACCCGCTCGTACCTGTGTTGAACTGGGTTATTTCAAGGAGCAAGACACCCTGACTCATACTATCCTGGCGAAATTAGGTTTATCCGCTCCTAAACCAAGCAGATGGAATCCGGATGGATCCTGGAACTGGTAATCAGTAGACTATTGAACCACCCCGGAATGAATTCAGAGGAATGCGACGCTTAACGTTAATCAAGCCGTGGGCAGCAAAACCACGGCTTGATTAATTCCCAGGGATACCGGATGCTTGAGTGATACTAACTGCTGGCCCGGTGATAAGCTGGATTATGAATATATAATTCCACTAGTTTTATTAACTGCTCGGTACTGATGGGTTCACTGATTAAGTAACCCTGAATTTGATCACATTTTTTCTCCCTTAAGAAATTAAACTGTTCTATGGTATCTACCCCTTCGGCAATGATGTTAAGATTAAAATTGTGCGCCAGGATGATTATAGTCTCGACAATGATTTGATTTTCAAGATTATTTAAGATATTTTCCACGAAACTGCGGTCTATTTTCAGTGTATCAACTGGATATTGTGATAAATAGGCCAGGCAGGAATAACCGGTCCCAAAATCATCCAGCGCCATCTTTATACCAATATCTTTTAAGGCTAACAATTTATTAAGTACTGCCTGCTCATTGCAAATAGCCACTCCTTCAGTAATTTCCAGCTCTAAATAATGGGGCTCCAACTCGGTTTCTTGTAATATGCTTTTAACCCCCTCCACGAACTTTTTATCGTTAAACTGTACCGGGGAAATATTAACCGCGATCTTAGGAATCATATATCCCTCGTCAAGCCAGACTTTGAATTGTCGGCAAGCGGTAGACAAGACCCATTCTCCCAAGGGAATGATTTGGCCATTTTCTTCGGCTATCGGTATTAACTCACTGGGAGTAACGGCCCCCAGGATATGGTTGTGCCATCGAACCAGCGCCTCAACTCCAGTAATCTCACCGCTGATTATATCGATCTGGGGCTGGTAATAGAGACTAAATTCCTCGTTTTGAATCGCCGATCGCAATTCATTCTCCAGGGACATTCTTCGAGC
>JBAYYO010000052.1:0-9525 GCA_041672985.1 Syntrophomonas sp.
GTCGTATCCTGCAGAAAGTAATCACAAAATGTATAAGTAACCCCATATCAGGTAAAAAGAAGGTGGGTCGACCTTGCCTATACCAGGAAAAGGTATAGAGAAGATCGACCCACTTTTCAGGGCGTGCATTATGCAAATAAGCAATATAATCCATAACCGGCACATCCCTTAATTATTTGGAAACGCCTTCCGGTATTTGAATAAACCCCATTGTAGCCACGGTAGAATGTTATGGCCACCAGCACTGCCATTCATTATTATAGCTGATAAAGTTCCTGTTCATCTAAAAACTTAATCTGTTTGGTTTCAAAAGCCACCTTGGCTTTCTGGAAATCTTCAACCTTGAAAACAACCAGGGCATCATTCCCGGTCATGCCCAGAAATGCGTAAAGGTATTCGATATTAAGGTTCTCCTCTGACATTTGATCTAAAACAGATGCTAATCCGCCGGGGGAATCCGGCATGCGTACCGCTATCACTTCCGTCTCGCTCACCGTAAAGCCTGCTTCTTTCAATATTTTATAGGCTTTGACCGGATCATTAACTATTAAACGAAGTATGCCAAAATCAGAAGTATCGGCTATGGATAGGGCCCGGATATTTATACCGGCATCACCTAATACCCTGGTAACATGGGCTAAGCGCCCGGACTTATTTTCTAAAAAGACTGAAATCTGTTTGGCCATGTCATTCACTCCTTATATGTTTCTATTATCAAATACTCTTTTTGCCTTACCTTCACTGCGAGCGATAGTTTTTGGTTCTACCAGACGTACCTTGACTGCAACCCCCAGAGCACTTTCCAGTTCTTTGGTTATTCTTCGTCCCAGACTCTCCAGTTTGCGAATCTCGTCACTGAATATGACTTCTGATACCTCCACCTGAACTTCTAGTTCATCAAGGTTGCCGATCCGTTCAACAATTAAGAGATAATGGGGCTCCACCCCGGGAATATTAAGCAATACGCTTTCCACCATAGACGGGAACACATTGACTCCCCGTATTATTACCATGTCATCAGAACGGCCCAGAACCTTCTCCATGCGCACATGAGTTCTGCCACATTCACACTGCTCTCTATTTAAAGTGGTGAGGTCTCTGGTTCTATATCTTATCAGTGGCAATGCTTCCTTGGTCATGGCCGTAATGACTAATTCGCCCAGCGCACCATCCGGAAGCACCTCTTCGGTAATTGGGTCTATAATTTCCGCCAGGAAATGATCTTCAGCAATATGTAAACCCTGCTTAGCAGTACATTCTATAGCAACTCCAGGCCCAATAATCTCGCTCAGTCCGTAAATATCAAAGGCTTTGATCCCGAGTTTATTCTCGATTTCACGGCGCATATTTTCCGACCAGGGTTCGGCTCCAAATATTCCGGCTTGCAACTTTAAATCGGAAGGTTTAATGCCCATTTCACCCATCACTTCTGCCATAAAGAGGGCATAAGATGGGGTGCAGGTAAGGTGGGTAGTTCCAAAATCCTGCATTAGCATAATCTGCCGCTTAGTATTTCCACCTGAACTGGGGATAACTGAAGCGCCTATTCTTTCGGCTCCATAATGAACCCCCAGACCGCCGGTAAAAAGACCATAACCATAGGCATTTTGTATCACCGATCTCTTAGTGCCACTTGCGCTGGTCAGGGCTCTGGCCATTAACTCGCTCCAAATATCTAAGTCTTTACGGGTATAGCCTACTACCGTCGGCTTACCGGTCGTGCCGGAGGAAGAATGAATACGCACCACTTCTGACATAGGGACCGCAAACAAGCTGAAGGGGTAGTTATCCCGCAAATCTTGTTTGGTTGTAAAAGGAAGCTGCTTAAGATCTTCAAGGGTATTGATATCATCTGGTTTAATACCTGCTGCATCGAATTTGGCCCGGTAAGCAGGTACAAACGTATAAACGCGATAAACTGCCTCTTTCAGCCTTCTCAATTGTAAATCGAGCAGGATCTCCCTCGGCATACACTCTTTTTCCTGATCCCAATATAACATTATTTCTTCTCCCCTCACCATTATTCCTGCAATAATACGTATATTTTGCAATAAAATACATTCCAGGATTAATTTATTACCTATCTGGCCATGCCACCGGTCTAGCAGCTCTGCCCGCAGCTCTTTATTAAACTATTCCATAAAAAAACCCCACTGATCCGTAGCGCCGTAAGTTTTAACCTGCAAGGCAGGTGGGTGTTCTCTCATATACTTTATGTGTCCCATAATTTGGGCTTGCAAGTCATATATGAAGTCCGAACTCCCATAGTTTTTGTGTTGGCAAAAACTGAACGGCGGTTCACGCGAACAGCAGGGATATTCTCTTTATCATCCATTTATTAATAAGATAATACCACAGAATGATCCCCGCTTCAATAAAAGGCGTCTGTAATTATATGTTCTTATTGTCAATCATTTCTATATATCTCTAAGCTTTAAAGCTAATTCCCGCAGCTGTTTAGGGCTGACAGCTGAAGGAGCCTGAGTCATGGGGCAGGCTGTACTCTGGGTTTTGGGGAATGCAATCACATCACGGATGCTGTCCCGGCCCGCCATAAGCATAATCAGGCGGTCAATTCCAAAAGCGACTCCTCCATGCGGTGGAGCCCCATATTCAAAAGCTTCCAGCATATACCCAAACTTTTCAACTGCTTCCTCCCTGGTCAAGCCCACGATGGCGAACATTTTCTCCTGTAATTCCCGACGATGTATCCTGATACTGCCTCCGCCGATTTCTATCCCATTCAATATTAGATCATAGGCTCGGGCTTTCACCTTGGCAGGATCAGCATCCAGTTGCGGAATGTCTTCAAGCCGAGGCGAGGTAAACATATGATGAACGGCTACATAACGTTTTTCATCATTATCATATTCCAGCAGAGGAAAATCACGCACCCAGGTAAAAGCGAGCTTGTCAGGATCGCAAAGATTTAACCGACGGCCCAGATTCAATCTTAGCACCCCTAGAACCCGGGCAACTATGTCGGCTTGGTCGGCACCAAAGAGCAGCAGATCGCCGGGTCGAGCATCAAGAGTGGTTAGAATATCCCGCATTTTTTCTTCGGTGAAAAACTTGGTTATCGGTGACTTAAGCTCGGTCTCCGTGACATTTATCCATGCTAAGCCTTTGGCGCCGAAATCCACCGCCATTTTGCCCAGATCATCAATCTCTTTGCGGGTAAATGAACCGCAGGTTCTGGCATTTAAAGCACGTACCACTCCCCCGCCGGCAATGGCACTGGCAAAAACCTTAAAATCTACATCCCTGACTAATTCGGTAATATCTGTTATTTCCCAGCCAAAACGCAGGTCCGGTTGATCGGTTCCATACTTGAGCATGGCCTCATCATAGGATATGCGGGGAAATGGCACGGAAATATCCAACCCGCATCCTTCTTTAAACAAGCGGGGCATCATACCTTCTATCAGATTAAGGATGTCTTCTTCATCAATAAATGACATCTCCAAATCCAGCTGGGTAAACTCGGGCTGACGATCAGCTCTTAGATCCTCATCCCGGAAGCAGCGGGCAATTTGGAAATACTTCTCCATACCTGCCACCATCAACATTTGCTTATACTGCTGCGGTGATTGGGGCAAGGCGAAAAACTCCCCGGGATGAAGCCGGCTCGGCACCAGATAGTCCCGAGCTCCTTCAGGGGTACTGCGGCCCAGAATAGGGGTTTCTATTTCAACAAAGCCTTTTTCATCAAGATAATCCCGTATTGATTTGACTACCCTGTGCCGCAGGAGAAGATTATCCTTCATTTCTGGCCTGCGTAAATCCAGATAACGATAACGAAGCCGCAGCAGTTCATCTACCTCAACCCCGTTTTCTATGTAAAACGGAGGGGTTTTGGACGAGTTTATAACCTCCATCTTTTCAACATATATTTCTATTTGGCCGGTCTTGAGATTGGGATTTTCGGTCTCCTTAGGGCGTGCCTGTACCTGCCCTTTTACCGCAATTACGTATTCGCCGCGTACATTCTCGGCGAGGTGGAATGCTTCTTCATTCAATTCCGGATTGAAAACGACCTGAATAATACCAGAACGATCTCGCAAATCGATAAAAATGAGCCCCCCATGATCGCGGCGGGAATTTACCCATCCATTGAGGATTATCGTCTCCCCTGCCTGTCCTAAATCAATATCAGTGGCGTTGTGCGTCCTCTTCATTACGTTGAAATCCTCCCTATCTATACCAATATGTCTTTTATTGCCGGGATTAGCCGGGCAGCCGCTACCTCAATCTGTTCCCTGGTGTTCATATTACGGATGGTGAAAGAACCGTGCTGCATCTCATCCTTGCCCATAAGAACCACGACTCGCGCCCCTAATTTATCGGCAAATTTCATCTGCGCTTTCATGCTGCGTCCATTGTAGTCCCGATCAGCCCTAAGGTTCGCATTCCGAAGGTTTTCCAGCACCTGCATAGCCTGGAAGGTATACTCTTCATCCAGAACGGCCAGGAAAACATCCAGTTTGCTCTCCGGCATATCACGGCCCGGCAGAGTGTCAATGGCCAGCAGCAATCGTTCCATCCCCATCGCAAACCCAATTCCGGGCATATCAGGACCTCCGCATGCTTTAACCAGGCCGTTATATCTCCCGCCTCCGCCTACAGCGCTCTGAGCCCCAATGTGGGGAATATGAATCTCAAAGGCGGTGTTGGTATAATAATCCAGACCTCTGACCAGATTATGATCGTGGATATAATTGATATGGTTATATTCCAGCATCGATGTTACCCCGGTATAATGTTGCCGGCAATCATCACAAAGGCTGTTATATATATTAGGAAATCCGCTGATCGCCTTTTGGCACGATGGCACCTTGCAATCCAGAACGCGGAGCGGGTTTTTCTCATAGCGCGACTGGCAATCCGGGCAAAGTTGATTTATTACGGGGCTGATGTGGGCCAGCAGTTCCCGGCGATAATATTCCCTGCAGACCGGGCATCCCACTGAGTTAAGATGTAGTTCATAATTATCCAGTCCTAGATTCTTTAGGATTTTTACCAGCAGTATTATTACTTCTGCATCCAAATAAGGACTATTGCTGCCGAATACCTCTACCCCGAACTGATGAAACTGCCGGTACCTTCCAGTCTGGGGGCGGTCATAGCGAAACATGGGGCCGCTGTAATACCATTTGACGGGCATTACCCCGCCATATATGCTGTGTTCGATCAGAGCGCGTACGCAGGAAGCCGTTCCTTCCGGGCGCAACGTCAAACTGCGCTCAGATTTATCCTGGAAAGTATACATTTCTTTAGTGACAATATCGGTAGTCTCACCGACACCGCGTTCAAATAATTCGGTGTGCTCAAAAATAGGGGTCCTTATCTCACTGTAGCCGAATAAGTGTGCAGTTTCCTGTATTATCTTTTCGATGTTTTTCCATTGCCAGGAATCAGGCGGCAAGATATCATATGTACCCCGAGGGGCTTTTACCTGCATGCGTTTGTCCTCCGAACTTATGTATTTCTCTCGATAATTCTAGTTTAAGGCTCCAGGCTTGTCAACCTTGCGAGCTATCAGGTTTTCGACCGTCTTAATATACCCCCGGGGATCTTTGGGATTATGAAGAGAACTTAAGGTCCAATCTTCTGTATTAACGAACTTGCTGCTGGCACCACCCCCCAATCCAACAATAGTCTGCCGTTCCTCGATCATTTGAATATTATAAGTGCATGGATTATTGTCCCTCTCATAGCCAATATTCTCCAGGCTGGCTTGCATGTACTTCTGGCGGTAAAGATAATAAGGCTGATAGCGGTTGAACAAATTAAGTTGAAGATGGGGGTAGAAATAATGAGATGCACGAACAAGGCTGCTATCGTTACAGTCGGCAGGACAGGTATAGGAAAGGATGCTGCAATCACGCTGGCAGCTGAGGGAGCCAGGGTTATGGTGACGGGGCGCCGTCTCAACCTTCTTGTGAAACGGTGGAGGAGATTGAAAAGGCCGCTGGAGAGCGTTCAATTGGACCAAGCGGCCTAATTAGACATCTAAAATATACTAAACTACTGATAGGATGAGGATTATTTCCGCACCCTATCAATTCGGTTCCACTATTGTAAAAACGGGTTATGCTTCCTCTCAAATCCTATGGTGGTTGCAGGTCCGTGACCTGGATAAGCCACCACCTCATCATCATAACAAAACAGCTTCTCTTTTATCATTTGTATAAGTTGTTTATAGGATCCCCCCGGAAAATCCGTCCGACCAATAGAACCCTGGAACAGTGTATCGCCCACAAAAATAATGGCGCCGGTTTTCAAACATATGCCGCCTTGGCTGTGGCCAGGGGTATGAATAACCTCAAGCTCTACTGTATTGCCAATCTTAATGATGTCGCCTTCTTTAATGAACTTGTCGGCGGGCGGACTGGTTACTTTGGTGCCCATCAAGAAAGAGAAGTTGGAAGCAGCGCTAACGAGCATCTTGGCATCTGCTTCGTGAATGAGAATTTGAGCTCCGGTAGCTTCTTTGACCCCCTTGTTGCCACCAATGTGATCAATATGCCCATGGGTATTAATTATATAAACAGCTTTCAGGTTATTCTCATTTAAGAGGTTAATAATACCACGTGCATTACCTCCCGGATCAATGACTGCCGCCTCTCGCGTTTCTTCACATCCAATAATGTAACAATTTTCTCCCATATTACTTATTTCCATGCCCATCAATATCACGCTGTCATTACCTCCTAGTATATTTTTAAACCGGGATATCCGTTACAGAGCACTTACTACTCATCCTTGGTCTCACCCGGTAATACTCTTCTTACTTCCATGATACCCTTCACCTTCTGTATTCTCTGTTTTGCAGCACTCAATTGCCCCATATCCACAATTTCAAGTTTTAAATTCATAACCGCGAGTCCATTTTTGGTGACTCTGGAAAATATCGAATTTACTGGTATCTTCATGTCGGCAATAACTGTCATCACATCAGTAGTCAAACGGGTTCTATCCATAGCGTTTATCTCCATTTCAACCAGGTAATTCCCCTTCTCCGCAGCCCACTCCACTTCCATTATTCTGCAGCTTTCATTACGCAAATAATTCTGCAAATTGGGACAGTCCTGCCGATGCACCGATACTCCCCGTCCCCTGGTGATATAGCCTAGAACCGTATCACCTGGCAATGGGTTACAACAATGCGCCAGCCTTATGACAACGTCGTCAACCCCTTTAATCTTAAGTGCTCGGGTTTCTCTTTCCCGAACAGGCCCGGATCGGGCCGCGACAGAATTACTAATTATATCCTCTACCTGTGTATTAGGGAAATAGGCTTCCTTTATTTTATTAACAACCTGGTTCGCAGTCAGGTTGCCATCCCCTACCGCAGCAAATAAATCATCAATCGCCGCCAAAGAAAAGCGTTCCAGAACCTCAATTAATTTGGCTTCCTTCAGTAGTTCTTTAGGGTCCAGATGTCTCTTTTTCAACTCGCTTTCGAGCATTTCATGGCCCTTCATGATGTTGTACTGGCGCTGACCCCTTTTGAACCAGGCCTTGATCCGGCTGCGAGCTGAAGACGTCTTTACAAAATCTAACCATCCCCGGGTTGGCCCCACAGAGTTTTTAGAGGTTATGATTTCTACAATATCGCCATTGTTCAACTGATAATCCAGGGGGACGATCCTCCCGTTCACTCTCGCTCCGGTGCATTTATGCCCCACCTCAGTATGAACCCGATAAGCGAAATCAACCGGGCAGGCGCCCTTAGGTAATTCAATAACGTCACCTTTCGGAGTAAAGATAAAAACCGTATCATCAAAAAGATCTGTTTTCAGTGACTCCATAAACTCAGAATTGTCATTTACATCTTGTTGCCATTCCAGAATACGTCTCAACCAGGCTAACTTTTCATCAAATTTCTTATCGCGTTCTTTGGGGCTGCCGGCTTCTTTGTAACGCCAGTGGGCAGCGATTCCGGACTCTGCGGTAATATGCATTTCCCAGGTTCTAATCTGTACTTCGAAAGGTTCACCACCCTGCCCAATTAAGGTAGTGTGCAAGGACTGGTACATATTGGGTTTGGGGGTAGCAATATAATCTTTGAAGCGACCGGGAAGCGGTTTCCAAATAGTGTGGATAATCCCCAAAACCCCATAACATTCCGGAATTGTATCTACCACCACTCGGATAGCGATTTTGTCATATATTTCATCGATAGGTTTGTCTTGTTTAATCATTTTTTTATAAATACTGTATATATTTTTAGGCCGCCCAGCTATATCGCCCTCGACCCCTATTTGCTCCAATCCGTTTCTTATCTGTTGTTTTAAAGTATTAACATATTCTTCTCTTTCCTTACGTTTGGTCTTAAGCCGTTGGGCTACTTCGTAGTACATTTCCGGTTCCAAGTATAAGAAAGCCAGGTCTTCAAGCTGCCATTTAAATCTAAATACTCCCAGACGATGAGCCAAAGGCGCAAATATATCCATAGTTTCACGCGCTATTTGCTTTTGTTTAGGTTCGGGTTGAAAATTAAGGGTGCGCATATTGTGCAGGCGATCGGCGAGTTTAATCAGAACTACTCTTATGTCTCTGGCCATGGCGATAAACATCTTGCGCAAATTTTCTGCCTGGGCCTCTTCACGGGATTTGAAATCAATGCGGCTCAGTTTAGTTACTCCATCTACCAGCAAAGCAATTTCTGGACCGAATTCATCTTCCAGGTTTTGATAGTTAAAATGAGTATCTTCTATTACATCATGCAGAAGGGCTGCACATATAGAAGCGCTGTCCATTTCGATTTCAGTCAGAATTAGCGCGACTTCAACCGGATGAATTATGTAAGGTTCACCAGATCTTCTTTTTTGTTCCCCATGAGCAATTACGGCATAGTTATATGCTTTAGCGATCAAATCAAAATCGGCCCTGGGGTCATATTCCTTTACCCGGTCTAAAATCGTTTGCGGCCCCATATGCATCACCATTCCAACCTTTATTTAAGAGCATCTCCCAGTCATTAAGAACCTCTTTCTCAGCTATCCCTTCCAGGTAATAGAGACTGTTGCCTATAATGTCCAGTAAATTATCTGTATCTTCACGGTTTATAGGCATAATACTACCGCTTTTCTGAAAGCGACACAAGCCTAAATCGGCCAATATACGCAATGCCGACAGCATTTCCAGCCGTGCCTGCTTCTTATTGGTATTCATATTCAGGTTGGCTGGCATCCCATCCATTTTTACGCCCTGTCTGGCTCCATTCTGCCTGAGGTATGTCATGACCCCTTTAATAACCTCAATATTGGGGTATAAGTGCTGCAGGTAATTTCGATTATATTCCAGGCTGCCCTTTTCAAAAGCAACCCCTATGCGTAGTTCCCCGCCCCCTGTAAGGTAATCAGTATACGCAGCCAATTCAAATAACCCCAGCGGAGAATCGGCCAGAATCATCTCATCAAATGCTCTGATGTGATTCCATCCGGCAGTGTGGGTGCCATCGCTCAGTAGAACACCGCCATTATCAACCAGGTACTCCCTGCGTATCGATCTTCTCTG
>JBAYYO010000053.1:0-9477 GCA_041672985.1 Syntrophomonas sp.
TTACTATCCTTACTCAATGAATGATTCCCCTGCTGAAACAGGGTGTTTTCCCTTGATAGGATAGATACTTGAAAAAATTCTAACGAACCAACCGGTTCAAATGTTCTTTTTTAACTAAAAATGGCCTATTCAGCCTCCAATTCTACCCCATTTTAGTGGTTTAACTTGCGTTTGGGCATAGTTTTCCTATATCTGGTGAAAATGCTTTGCTTTGCGCAGATTTAACAAGCCGTACAAATTGTTTAATATTGCGAGCCATTACCTTGTAGGAACAGACCATATGACTCTTGATGTATCCACGAACATTCAGTTTATTCATATCCTCAGCCCTTTTAAGTGCGGAGTTGGTTCCCTCTATCGCTGCTCGACGACTGTGGTTTTGACGTTTGATGGCCTTCTTATTGATTTCTTCCCTGGTTTGGGCGGCAATAATGGACTTGAGACTAACCCTTAACACCCGGCTTTTTTTCTGGGTCTTAACAGGACAATTGTTGAAATAGGGACAACCTTGACAGTCTTCGATTGAAAAATGACTGCTGCTTACTTTTTTGATTATGTTACCGACACTCCTTATTGGTCTCTTGCCATTAATGCAAGTTTCTATTTCGTATCTCTCGTTGAAGGTAAAGCTAGTCAGTGGTAACTTGTCAGTAGATGTTTTTTTACCGGTCATATCGGTAAAGTGAAGATTAACCCCCAGTTCGTCACTTTGGTTCATGATGTCTATACCGTAATAACCACCGTCAACGTACATGTCGGTAACATCAGTTTTTTGCTTTATTAGAGGCAGTCGGTCCTGAACAATTTCTATATCACTTTTGTTATTGGGTTCGAGCTTGTAATCCGTTATGAACTGTACTTCATTATCTGGGGAACAGGTTTCTGATAGATTTAAAACATAACCGCTATTTTTCTTGCCAGCTTTTTTCCTGAAGGTAGCATCCTGTTCATAGGCAGATTGCAGAGAATTGGATTTAACGTCTTTAGCTACTTTAACCAGCCACTTGCCTTGTTCCTGATCATAGTAGGCCTGTTCTGTTAGAAATCGCCTTAGTATAGCCATTTCTTCCCGGGCATAGAGTAGGGGGTTTCTCTGGTTTAGCTTATCTACTTCGGTCATCAAGTCCAGTACTTTTTGAAGTCTGCTGTCTAGTTCATCGTTACGTGTTTTGTATAGTAAGTCGTTTTTGAAGTAAGCCTCCAGAACGGGTTTTAAGGTATCGCTTAATAATTTTGCCGGGATAATCCTGACCGCTTGATGCAGAACATCATGCGCCAGGGAAAGCCTGCCGGCTTTCTTGATATTTGGACTGACTAAAGTGGAGTCCATCCGTTGTTCGTTGGTCTTTATGCCAGCTTTTTGAATGAAGTTCTTGGTCAGGATTTCAAATTGTTTAAAAAGGATATCTTCTTGGTCAGGGTGCTCTAATATATAGGAGTAGATTCTCTCCCTGAATTCATATATGGTACGCTCTGCGATGTAGACTTCTCCCAGATTCCTAATACCTAGTGCATAAAGAATCTGAAAGTTGAAGTAGAATTGTTCAAGTATTTCTTCGTCAGTAAAGCCAAACTGGTGTTTAATAATCTCCAATGACAACAGGATGTTTACCGGTGTATTGGGCCTGCCGTTGTCCAAGCAGTAAAGGGGGGCGTAGATTTCTTCGTTGATCTTACAAAATACTTCTTCATAGAAAACTGGTGCCCAGCTCTTTTTTAACATTTTAGCGATACTTGGTTTCATTGTCTGGTAATGATTGAATAGGTCATCCTGTAAATGAGTATCATTTTTTCTGAACATTTTTCAAAAACCACCTATATTTTAAATTTACAGTTTAATAGCTGCGTTTTCCTCTATTTTACTTCGACATCCATAGCTATTTATCCTGCTAATCTAAAAGGTTTTTGGGGGTTTTTGCAGGGGAATCAATGAATCAATGCACGAAATTCGTGTAAATTCATTTTGCAGGAGGTCATACCATGATCCCGTACCGAGAAATCATCCGACTCCACTGTCAGGGGCTAAGTCAACGCAGCATTGCTGCAAGCTGTAAATGCTCCCGCAACACTGTTGCCAAGGTAATCAATAGGGCCAAAGAGTTAAATCTTTCATGGCCGCTTCCCACTGAAACCACCGATGGTGATTTGGAAACCAAGTTCTTTAACAAACCATCAACACGTGATACCGGGCGGCGTTATCCCGATTTAGAGCATGTTCATAAGGAAATGGCCAAATCAGGAGTAACCCTAAGACTTCTATGGGGCGAATACTGCGAGGAATACCGCCAAAACCGAGAACAGCCCCTTATGTACTCGCATTTTTGCCAACACTATCAGGAATATGCCCAAACCAAAAGAGCTACCATGCATATTCCCCGTAAACCCGTTGAACAAATCGAAGTTGATTGGGCCGGACAAACAATGAACATCTTTGATCGCGATACCGGAGAAGTATTTCCAGCATATATTTTCATCGGGGTACTGTCCTACAGTCAATATACATACGTAGAGGCGTTCCTGTCACAGAATCAAGAAAGCTGGATAACCGCCCATGTAAACTGTTTGTTCCTGAGTATTTGTTTTCGTTACTGGAGGGGGACTAACTGTTTGTGGTTTAGCTGCCGATTGAACCGTTGGTGCTGGAGCTGAGGCTGGTGGTGTGGTTGGAGCAGTGACCTTAACCAGCCTTCCGGCAACCTGTTCCTACGTCTCTCGCGGTTTCCCATAAACAAAATCCTCCATCTGGTATTATTTTACCATCTGAAGGATTTACACAAATATTTTTACACTCTCCTTCCCGGTTGCGTTTCGAAAAACCAATTCTTTATGGAAGATAACTATTTCTCTCCAGTATTTAATTTTCTTCTATAAACTATGCACGCGGTAATTAAGAGAACAATTCCAGCCGTTAATCCAAAGATATTTGAAGTCATATTTCTATTATCTTTAATTGGATCAGTTCCACCGCCAAGCTCCATCTTATCTTTTGTCATTTCTTTATGATATAAAAGAATTTTCTCAGCTGATTCATTAAGTGACTTTTTTTGGTGTTTTACCAGACCAAGGGAATCATTATTGCGTATTGGTAATATATTATATTCAGAATCATTTTGTTCGATTAACGCAAAAAGATGTAAGTTATCATCGTAAATAAGTTTGTTCGTTGAATTATTTAACAAACTTTTTGCTTCTGCAATATCTTTTTCGAATGTAGTAATGTTGCTTATTTTTTGGATATCCCATTTTCCATTTGATTCTACAACAGTAGCAAAACCGATGGTTTTATCACCAATCATGATTGGAAAAATGTATCCTCTAAAAGATAGTATGTTCTCGTAATTCTGATTGTTTAAAAGTTCTGATGAAATAACATAAAATGGATATCCTTTACCTAAAGTAGTATTATCAAATGACTCTGAATCAGACACCCCGAAATTTGTTTTATCTGCTTCTAATGCTGCTTTGTGTACATTTAATGAATTCTCAGCAGATATTTTTATCGTCTCAATTTGCTTTTCATCATCCACTGCATTCGCATATACAAAATTAACTGATGTTAAAAATACTACCGCAGCTAACATTAGAACTAACAGGCTTTTTTTTATTTGCATCATTGTAAACCCTCCCTTTATACATAAATATAGTAAACACTACCACCATTCCAGTACGAACTGTATGTCTCATATGTGAAAATATTATAAGATGCATCCCAAGGATCAATATAGTACACGTCATAAAGGCCGATTTCAGTATTTTGGTAATAACCACGGATAACTTCCGCATGGTTACTACGCGATGCAATCATTGGCTCACCATTTTCAATTTGACTAACAATCGTTGAAAATGACAGACTAGATAATGTTGTCGTAGAGTGTATGCCCCAATGCCCTAAAGCAGAACTCATCTCATAAACATTACCACCTTCATCGGGATCTGGCCAGTCATAGATGAATGTAACAATATCACCCTGACTCGGATACTCACCAAAATAATTGCATACCATTTGAGTACAGGCTGCCCAACACCAAGAATCTGTATCTTGTTCTTGTGCAGTAACATTTAACAACCTATAACTAGTATATGCATTTGTAGTAAGTGGCCGAAGACTTATGGCACTTGTTATTATTATTGTTGCTAGAAAACAAACCAAAATTTTATTCTTTGATATCATACATTACCCTCCTATAAAAATATGATTCGTTTGGCACAAATAATTCTTTTTAAATACTCCCTTTTCATATGAATTTTATTGATAAATAATTCCAAATTTGATTAATTATTCTTTTTAGATTAACAATAATCCTCTTAATTTATGATTTAATTATCGTCATATTACAACAATGTAATTAATTTCCTGTCGAATGCAGTCGACACCATTAGCATCCTATTTATAACACAAAAGCTGTACCCGTTCATCGGCACATCCATCTGATACTTTTTACCTATTTATAAGAAAACTATGAGAAATGACCTCTATATTCGGTTGTTTGGTTTTTTAAACAAAATCTCAGAGAAGAGATAAAATGGCGGTACCGGTCAAAGTGGTACGGGGGTGCGGACAAATCCTTGGACTGGAGGTGTCCGATGAGGCAATTCACAGAAGAAGAGAAACAGCAGGCCATTGACTTGTATTTCGAGAAATGCCTTACGACAAAGGAGACAGTTAATCGTCTGGGTTATCCCACCAGACAGAATCTAGAACGGTGGCTGAAGAATGATCCCCGCTACGGCGAAGCTTTTCGTCATGGGTTCTATCCACTTAAAACTAAGGTAGAGGCTGTTGAACATTATCGAACCGGAGCGTATACAGCTGCTGAGATAGCCAGGAAATTCAACATCGGTAGTTCTGACGTCGTACTGAACTGGGTGCATAAGGTAGAGCAATTGGGATATAATGGTCTCATTCCAAAGAAACGGAGTGCCTCCATGCCTAAACCGAAATCACCGAACATACCAGACGACATAGACGAATTAAAACGGCGTTGTGAAGAGCTTGAGATGGACAATGCGATATTGCAGGAAACGATTGAAATCCTAAAAAAAGACCCAAGCGTCGATCCGAGAGGCCTGAGCAACAGGGAAAAAACCCAGGTGATCGGCGCGTTAAAAACCACCTACCCGATAACCAAACTGATGAAGAGGATAGGGATTGCTCGCTCTAGTTACTATTTTCATCAACTGAAGATAGGCCGACCAGATCCGTATGATAGATAGGAATTTGCTTTTTTACCCTTCTCAGTATATCACTGGTCAATATTGTAACGCTATCATTATTATCCCAATATTACCCATGAAATTATAATTTTCATAAATAAGGCCGTTACCATAGTATATTTAGGTGAAATCTAACTTGACTATTGCCGCAGATGGAACTGACCGGCAGACCCTTATCTGAAATATGGGCATGAGTAAATAGACTATAAGAAATTCACGCTCCTTCCGTGAAATATTCCTCATAGCCAGCTATTGTCCAGGTCGTCAATATATTATAAATTACAAGTCTGCTGAATCAATCCTCATAAGGTGTCCATTGCGAATACTCATCTTCAAACGGCATTGGTATGACATAATCATCAGAGAATTCATCAAAACCTAGCTGAGGAAGTTCCTCATAAGACACCTCTTGAGCTCTCACTTTGCGGGTACTTCACCCTACGGGTACTACTGATGCACCTTTTCAGGTGCTTTTAAGGTTGCTGATGTTCTCTTCGTTCGCGATGGAGAATTGATGGACTATTCCCTAGAGGCGTCATCCAACTCGCGGAATAACCGGCCAAAGCTGGTCCAAAAGCTGCTGGCCGAACGGTTATAAACCCTTTCCCACACTTCGGTAACGGAATACAGGTGGTATTGAGGATATTAAACTGCCTGTCGAAACAGTTTTAGTAATAAATGATTACCATCTGGTAGATAGTCCCGAAGTCAACAGCTTTATTTAACTTCTGGTTGGCATACAAATATATCTTTTAGACACATAGGAAAGTGTAATTCCATTCTTAGAACCATCAAAATGAGTGAAGGGGTAACAATTCGTCAAATAAGCCCTAGTTACAGGGATTAATGCAATGAATGTACAAAGAGCATCAGCACTGTCACAAGAAGAACGTCCCGGTGTAACAAACTCGACCTCCTTAATTCAAATAACCCTCTTATTAAATGCTCCGTGAGCGTAGAACCTTATCCCAAATATCAATCATATCCGGATTGAGGCCGGTAATCTTCTGACATTCATCCTGGACCATTTTCCCACATTCATTGCATATATGATGTTTGCAGCGATTGTATTTGATATCCTTGTAACGATAATCGGAAAATGGAATGGCAAATTCCTTTTTGCATATTAAGCATGTGGTAGTGTACAGGATCATCACCCCCTAATAAACCTGGCAAGTGAAGTTGTCAGAATTGCAAATATCATCATTGAAGAAACACCTTGCCTTCGTTTCCATCCACAACGACGTTCTGCCCGTTTTTAATAAGATTCATAACGCCGGGTATATTTAAAACGGCAGGTATTCCGTACTCTCTGGCTACAATAGCTCCGTGGGATCCAGCCCCGCCTGACTCTACCACTATAGCTGAAACCCTCAAAAAAAGGGGGGTCCAACCCGGATCTGTGGTCGGCGCTACCAGAACGTCCCCGGCTTTTAAGTTTTCCCCCTGGTGGGGATTGCATATCAAGCGGGCCGGACCGGAAGCTCTTCCCGCTGAACCCACCAGTCCTTTTAATGCCTGGCCGAAAGCCTGGGAAACGGGTTCTATAAACTGTGGGCTATCATGAATAAAATAGTCGGGAGGTGAAAGTTCCTCCATTTTTTGTCTCCACTGCTTACGTTCAGTTACCAGAACTCTCAATCCCTGGCCATCCCAATCTCCTTTTAGGATTAAACATAGTTCAGACCAACTGCAATGGAATACATCAGCCTTTGCTTCGAGAATTCCTCTTTCCTGCAGGCGCCGTCCTATTTCCAGGGATACTATTCGCATAGCCCCATAAAGCTTGACTAATTCAGACTTGGCCATTTCCCTTAATTCCATACCCTTTACGGACTGGTCCAATTGGCGTTTAATTGTTCTATGCCGAGACGCAGGGACGAATTGTTCAACTTCCTGCCATATCTCAATGGCCTTTGCTTTTTGCCGCTCCTTAAATTCTCCAGGATTAGCGGTATCGAGGGTGTCTTTGATAATATGCAACAGATAAGAAGGGTCTTCTCGCCAGCGGGGATTATATATATCCATTTCATAGATTCCCCGGTGCCCGTATTCGGCTAGGAAAATTCGGAAAAAATGCTTGAACGGTGATTCATCAGGCAAATCCTTTTCCCATAAGCAAGGATCAAAAGAGTTTCCGCTAAAATATTCCCGGGCAGCTTCGTCCTCCCTGATTATTGCGGCCATTTCAGCCAGGCGGTACCCATGCTCGGCGCTGGTTATATCCCCTTGTCCTATCATTAAAGCATTAGCTAGAACTTTTGCATGATCGGGAAAATACTTTCGCAAGGTTTTTATTAATGGATTCATATCGGCAGACATGGCGCAGGCAAAGAACACCGGGCTAAATTCATATACCATATGCTGTATAGTCTGCACGTAATTGTTTAAATCGTTATCAAAAAGATTAGTAAGACCTTTATCGACAAAAGTAGCAGTGAATTTATCCACCTTAGCAAAATGCGTTTTGGCGTTGCGGCTGATTTTCTGATTAAGACGGGATTATAATCAAACCTAGCTGGTAGATTTGTTCATCGCTTAAAACCAGCTTTTCGGTTAATCCGGGAAGGTGGATAAAATCCGTACCACCTTCATCCCTGGTTATGGTTTTTCCTTGTTTGCGCCCTATTCTTTTTTCTGTTATGTCAAACCAATAGTCGAGACAATATTGGTCCGGTTCGATAGCTCCGCTGACCATACTCTCGCCTAGGCCAAAATTGGCATTTATTAGAATTATATCTTGCCAAGGACGCCCCCAGCGGGAACCCTGAAACCATACCGCTGAAGTCGGCCCAGGTTCCATCCCTTCCCCCCAGCTACCGTCACCCCAGCTTGAAAAGCTTGCGCCCAATTAAAAAAGAATGCTTGGCCCTTCTTTCCCATATAAACCCTCCTCTTAATAACATACTGAACGGTCGGTCTAACAAATGCCGAAAATTTTTTACCCCTTTTTAGCAGTACTTATACCATGCAGCAATAATTTTGTAGCTTTCCGAAATAGATTTTTAAGGGTCTCATTATCCATACAATAATAACTCGAATAATGGTTTAAGGCGGAAAAATAACTACTTGCAATAAAGGTTAGTTCAAACAAGCCTTCATTTTTAATCTCACCACTGGTGATTCCCTCGGCAATAAACTGTTGGAATCTATCATAATTTCTATCGAGAATATGAATATATTTTTTTCCAGCTTCGGAATCCAAGCCTACATTATTGATAAAATCCCGCTCCGCTGAGTACAAAGGCCTCTCAAATTTAGAAGCAAAATCACCATAGGCGTAAAGTTTTTCGGTAAAGGTTTCACAGCAGGAAAATATTTCTTCCAAACTCTCCAACCATTCCGCAGAAGCTTGTTCTTCCAGGTATAGAAACAATTCCTCTTTGCTTTTAAAATGATAGTACAGGTTGCCCTTGCTGCATCCTGCAGCAGAACAAATGTCTTGAATAGAAGTTCCGCTATAGCCCTTCCTAGAAAATAGAGTTTTAGCATTATTCGCAATATTTATCTTGGTTTGCTCACCTTCGTACCTGCGTTTGTTCATGAAATTTCTCCTCACGTAATGTTAAACCATACCGACCGTTCGGTCTAATATAAGTTTAACAATATTCTATATCCTTAGTCAAGACCCAACAGGGGGGTGGTCTTGATTTATAATGCTCAAGGCGAAACCTGGATTATCAATCTACCCTTCAAAGTAATCATCCGTAACAAGCTGAAACGGGAGGGAATTGTTGTTATTCCCCCTCCCGTTTGATTTTCAACCAAGAAATGAATTCTTTCAGACTGCACTTTTATCGTATCACATCATTCTGCCAAGGGAAGGGATCAATAAACATTGATTGATAAATTATTGGTATAATATTTATATTCATCCAGTCGAAGGGAGAAGAATTATGCCACTAAACAGAATCCAAAGTCTTAAACCGACTGTATATATACCGATCGCGTTGCAAAAACGGCTGGAAACCATCCATAGCTATCCGCTTATCGTCCTGCAGGCACCCTCCGGTTTCGGAAAAACCACGGCCATCAGTGAATATCTGCGCCAAACGGACGCAGAGCATGTCTATTGGTACACCTGCATGGGAGAGCCGCTTCGCAAGTCGTGGAACGGCATTTGCAGGACTTTCTCCCATATTGGCAGGAGCACGGCGAAGCAACTGGAGACGCTGGAATATCCGGACCAGGAAAACCTCGTGGATATAGCGGAGATTATAAACGGTTGTGAGATCGATGGAAACGCCTGGTTTATCCTTGACA
>JBAYYO010000054.1:0-9451 GCA_041672985.1 Syntrophomonas sp.
ATCACTGCAACTGTATCACCATACTCAATCTTGGCATTTTCTGCACCGAAGCAACCGGTTGACAAGATGTCACCTACGAATAATACGTCTTCCTCAGTTAATCCATCAGGAATACTGAACATGCCCAGGTTGGCATGGGGAACTCTTACGTATTCGGCCTGACAGCCATCAATCATGTAGCCAAATATCCAACTACCAGTCGTACAATGGGAATATATGCCCCGTACACAATAGAAACACTCACCACACTGGGTAACACAGGATACCGCTACCTTGTCCCCTACTTTTGCATTTCTGACTGCCGGACCTACTTCCACTACTTCACCAACAAATTCATGACCAATTATTCTTCCCGGTTCTACCTCAGGCATACCACCGTGCCAGATATGGATATCAGTACCACAGATAGTCGAAGTAGTTACCCTGATGATAGCGTCATCGGGCTCGATAATTTTCGGTACAGGAACATCTTGAAGTGCTATTTTCTCGGGTCCACCATAAACTAAGGCTTTCATAGTATTACTCACAACAAATAACCTCCCATTCTATTTTTAAGACAGTTTTAACCATGTTGACATACATTCCTGTTTTTTTGGTTCCTCAAGCCTCCTTTCCATAAAAAATAGACCTATATCTGAGTGTCACGCTCGTTGCTCGAGTTTTGCACAAAAATATTGGTCTACTTCGGAGCAACCAAAAGGTTTCTCCTTAATCCACCATATCTATTAAGTTATTACTAACCTTAAACCGTTAAGACTCTGTCAAAAACAATAGCATGCATCCAGAAGTCACTTTCTGCTTCAATCATATAAGTCTGATGAACTGCCTTGGCTCCTAATGTTGTCTCAAAATACGGCATATTATCAATAGAATGTTGTCTGCATACCTGCAACCGAGATGAATTAACCAGGTCTTTCCCTGCTGCAGTCTCGGCAATATACTTTTCAGGTTCGGTTAGAAAACCCTCGCCCCTGATGATAAGCATATCATCCCAAATAATAATCTTAGTATGGTCAACACCTTTGCCTAGTTTTTGTTTAAAATATTTTTCCATATATATTTTTATTTCATGTTGCATTTGTTTGCGCTGTCGTTCATTTAATTTTTGCCGCTGTTCTTCAATAGATCCGGTTTCCTGAAAATTGACATTATAAATTGATGACATAACCTTCACTCCCGTCTTTTTATAAATATTCAAATTCTGGATAATAATAAAAACCAATATCTCTTAAGGCCGCTAAGGCTTTAAAAAATATTGGTTGTTTCGAGCCACTTTAAAAGTATCTCTTTATTCCACCAGTCTATTGTCTTGTTAAACCTATTCTTATACTGTTAAGCTTACTTTCTACTAGTATATGTATTCACAAGCTCCTTTGTCAATAGGTTTTTATAATAAGCATATTTACTTGCCCCAAAAAATTAGAAAAAAATAAAAGGCCTGTCGAATTGAACCGACAGGCTTTGTCCCTAGTGCTTTTATTAACTTCAGCTGCGCTTATTTTCTTTTCTTCTTTTTTTCGTTAGTGAAAATTAATTCGTTCTTATCATCTTGATTTTTCTGAGCTCCGTCTTTGTAAATACCTCGGTCATCCACAGGCCGCTGCTTCTGATTTTTTGCCATTATTATTTTTCCCCCTTAATTAAAATGAAACCCTTAAATTCTATAATAGTTTGAGCCTCATACAGGGGATTTATTAATCCAATAATTAGATGTTGAAGTAATTATTTTTTTATAGGGGAGGGACGACAAAAACCTCTTCTCCGCGGAAATCGAAATACTGGCTCAATTTCCAATATACCCCTCTACTCAAGCGGGTATCACCATCCCACTTATAAGTAATGTAGGGAACATCACCCTTAAAAAACAGCTTCAACTCATGATCCAACACCATTTCCTGTAAATCATGGAAAACCAGCTTGAAAGGAGTCTCTTTATCGATTACTCCAGTAGCCAGATAAGGTACATCTTCAACAATCACCGGGTTTTCATCGTTCTCCATTTTGATATAGTAACTGCCATCATCCTTGCGGTGCAGGTTTTTCGCCAGAACATTGAGAATTTGGCGTCTAAACATCTCCGCCTGGCCAAAATACCATTTACCATTGGCTTTTATCGTAATGTCCTGTACAAGTACATTCATTCCTCTACCTCCCTTAAATAGCTGAGCTGCCCAGCACCTCAATATACTCTGACCAGACTATGTATCCTCTTTTTACTGTTCTATATTATGGAGAGAAATTCCTGCCCCCAATATTACATATTCTCAGCTCGCTTAAATTGTAAAGAGTTGCGGTAAATGTTCTCAATATCCTGCTCATCTATCTCATGATTACCCATTCTTAATCCAGCCAGAGCAAAGCCGTGTTTCCTGGCTAATTCTCTTAAATAATGAACTGTATCAAGGGATAATTGGTTACCGATGCTATAATCACGGCAATCACCCTCCAAAGCAAGCAAGACCGTCTCAGACAGACAGGCCAGATTTACCCCATCCCTATAACCCAAATTGGGACCGAAACAGATTGTATCAGGATATTGCACCAATCCTCCTTCCAGAATCAGCACATCATCTCTTTGTTCATATACTGCCGGAGCCACATCTGCGGGCCGGGCGACATCGCATACTACTGCACCGGAACGAAGATGATCAGGATAGATCAGATAATCCGGGTTGTTACTGGTCGCCACCACCAGATCGCATTCAGACAGGTCAGCCTCAATATTGATGCTGGTTTGAAGTGGACAACTGATATCCAAGTATGTACAAATTTCATTAATAAAGGAGAGGGATAACTCACTCCCGTTCAGGATCTGGTGCAGATATTGTCGGGCCACATCTTCGTCTCTATTCTGCAGGAAATTAACCATCCTTCCCAGCCAGAGGCTCATACCATCCCGTTCCCCGGCCAGCATTCTGGTGCGGGCATAGTCAAATATGTCTTTAGCCAGCGAGTTGAGGCGAAGTCTGCTGCTGGTTGGATGCTGGGGGCTGCCGAACAGGGTAATCTGGCAAAGCTTTTCTGATACCATGAGAGCACAAGCCCGTCCTATTGAACCATTGGCACCTACCACCCCGCCCCGCGCTGCAATCGGTTCGATATACATCTTATCAGCCCCCAAAAATAGGGCTTCGATAGCCATCAAGGTTGTAAAACTATTGCCGCTGGTTATGGCCACATCTCTACCCGTAACCGCCCTTCCACCTCTTGTAACAACAGAGGTCAGAGCACCCAGCCCGACGATTTCCGCCCCCAGCTCACGCCCCATATCAACGGCTCTAGCTATGATATCCACTGTCTCCCCATTGGGCATACTCATAATCTCTCTGGCACCGAGAGGCACACCTATTAACCAGCCTTCGGCAACAGTACCATTAAGTGATTTTATCGCCGGCATATAGCAGGTTACGCCGGGATCATTGTTACGGCTCTCCCACTGCATAAACTGGTATAATTCATCACGACTATACGTAGTGAAAGAGGGGTTGTTAATTACCACATCTTCCGGGGCCGGGTAATGGATGATAAAGGCAAATCTCTTATCCGGTTGTTCCCCTGCCTGTAACGGTGATGATTTAGTGGCGCGGCTGTAGCAACGATAATCGTTTATCATAGTTGGTCGTCTTTTATCGCCAATTAAATATCGGTATAAACTACCATAGTCCTGGTAATTAAGCAGCTGGCAGATTATCTCCAGAGCCTCCAGGACATAATCTATCTCCGCATAGCTTATAGTCAAAGTAGGCTCCAACCTTAAGGTCATAGAATTGTTCAGAAAAGGAGCCAGGCGAACCTGATATACATTAAGAAGAAAACCGGCCACCAGAGCCGTAAATCCTCCCTGATCCTCTAGAAAAGCCATGTCATAAGAACCCACATCTTGCATAGAATGAAATTCCATCCCCACCATCAATCCCTGACCACGAACCTCTTTTACTACCGCAGGATAATTATTGCCCAGAGCACGCACACCCGCTAAAAGGTAATCTCCTTTTTCCTTAATATCTTTAACTAAACTCTGCTCATCGCGGCACAATCTCTCCAAAACCGCAATCCCCACCGCGCAAGTTACGTTATTGTTGGCAAAGGTTGAACTGTGTAGCATGCCGAAATCATCATTCCATACCCTCGGAGAGCTCAGGCATACTCCCAAGGGCAGCAAGCCGCCCCCCAGGGCCTTGGCAAGCAGCATAATATCGGGCTCCAGACCGGCATGCTCACAGGCAAAAAGCTTGCCGGTACGCCCCAGTCCAGTCTGTACTTCATCCACTATAAACAAAACCCCATGGTCATTACAAAGTTTTTGCGCCGCTTTAAGATAATCCGGTTGTCCGACTACTATTCCACCTTCACCCTGAACCGGTTCAATGATAAAGGCAGCTACATTACCCTGGTTTTCATCTAATACCTGTCGCAAAGCGTTCTCATCATTGTAGGGAACTCGCAAGAAGCCAGGCGCAGGAGCTCGAAAAGGCGTCTGGTAAGACTCCTTTCCCGTGGCTGATAAAGACCCCAGCGTCTTGCCATGAAAACTATTGGCTGTAGATATAATCAATTCGCGCCCGGTAGTGGACCGGGCCAGTTTAATGGCTGCCTCTACCGCTTCCGTACCACTCTGGCAGAAGGAGGCGTAACATAAATCCCCTGGCGAGCATTCGGCCAACATATTGGCAAGTTTCAGGGCTTCTCCCGGTAATGAAGGCTGAACCAGACTGGGTAATTTTCTCTGGCGTACATCTTGCAGCGCATCCCATATAAAATCAGGATTATATCCGAAGGGTACCGCTCCATACTGGGCAATAAAATCCAGATAACGCACCCCGGTGTCATCGGTAAGATAACTGCCTTCCCCCTGAACATAGTTTTTATCTAATTGAAAGGTTTCCAATACCTCTCTCAATGTAGGGTTGAGCAGATCATTTCTTGTATCTGACATTAACATCCTCCTCTTGTGCACATGTTTGTGCAAATCCATTGGCTATATATATTCTATATCTACTTCCAGTTTTGTCAAACAAGAAAGGCAGTATACCTGAAATTTGCGGGGGAAAATATATTTAAGAAGATGAGGGGCAACAATATCTTTGACGGTTGCAATCCAATTAATTTCATCAAGAAATGCGAGGTTCTCGCCAATTCCCCTTTACCTTAACCGCTCATTTCATCTTTGCAATAGGTAATGCCTAGAATGTCCACTTTTCTGCTTAATTTGCCACAAGTATGCTGGAAAAAGTATATGTTGCTTTTACAGGAAGCTGCTGATAGCTAAAACCAAAGGATTTCTATGTTTACAGGGCAAAGCAAATGTTAATTCATGGTTATTTTCGGCAAGTTAGACACTAAATGGGCATTTTACACCAGATATGGATAGATTCGTTTTTTAGGCAGGATTACGTTTTTCGATGACGAAATCATTGAGAAAGTTAAATGGTCTGTACAATAAAGGATGAATAAGAGGCGGAGGGGCAAGGAGTGCATTCAGTACCATGGTATATTGCCGTGCTGATATCAGTACCGCAGACATTTTTGATTATAAAGTTTGGGTTTGGTTTATTTAATTTTGAGGTATTTTGCAAACCGAGGCGAATATGGTGGATAAAGATAGTAACTGGTTGGTAACCGCCATTATTCTTTTACAGGCCCTGATCTCCAGCACAATTTTCGTTTTGAATTCAGCTGTAAATTGCCTTCTTCCCATTTTATGTGAACCTTTTTTCCCGAAAGTTTCCCGTCTGTTATTATATCCGGTTCACTTAGAATTCCGAAAATTTTGTCTCTATTCATGGGTATATTATAGTTGACTCGCTCATAATTATTACCTCATTTTCTTAAATACTGTTTTTGTACAAGCGTTTTTCCATCTGATAGCCACCATAAAAAAGTATAAACGCGATGATAACGACAACTGTAGATTTGTTTAAGCTACTGGCATTTGAGAAGGTACCTATTTCAAAAATGCTTAGTGGAGAATATAAAAAGACCAACATAAAAAGCGAACTGTAAGCAAAATTTACTATCAGAGGGATAAAAGTATTTTGAAATAATAAAGAGAGGAAATATCCTAGGGCAATCATAAACATACTTTGAGTTATTATAGCAATAAACAAAAACCAAACAAAATCAAAAAGAGAGGTAAAATATATGAACACAATAACTACATGCAAGACATAGAATGCCCATAATATTATCATTTTTAAAAAAAGGCTATCCCTGCTGAGTTTATGTATAAAAAGCAATTCCTTACCCGGTGAATTGAGGTACTCCTTTAAAATAAATAGCGGCCACCAAGCGGCAAAACTAGAGATAAACAATTGACAAATTGTGCCACATTCCGGGAAATGGCTACTGGTTCCACCTTTTATGGTAGCAAAAACTGTAAGAGGAACTAATATAAAAAGAATTACGGGCGGTATAAAATAGTAAAACCGCTGATTCTTAAGTTCAAGATATAATCTCCACATTATGCTAACCCTTTAACCAAACACATGTATCCATCCTCGAGGTTGGGCTTTTCGCTTTGATATTCCTGTTTCTCCTTGGCCAATATCCGATAAAAAATCTTACTTTCTATCTCGTTGATCTTAAGTATAAATTTTTCACCGACAATACTATCAGAATCAGCCTCATTGATCATATATACTTTGTTTATAGCAATATTTCTCAATTCTTCGCAAGATCCGTTAAACAAAACCTGGCCCTCGTCAATAACGATAACACTATTGCAACAGGCATCCACATCCTCCACAATGTGTGTGGAAATGAGTATCGTTCTGTCCTTTTTAAGCGCATTCACAGTGTTTTTAAATCTGGCTCGTTCACTGGGATCAAGCCCTGCTGTCGGCTCATCCAATAGCATTACCTTTGTATCCCCTAAGATCGCTTGGGCGATTCCGGCCCTTCTTACCATACCTCCCGATAATGTTTTAATCCTGTCCCTGCCCTTATTCTCTAGATTAACACTAGTAAGTGCTTTTGTTATCTCGCTTGCACATTTGCTTTTTGCTATGTTTTTTAAAGAACAGATGTAATCCATCATTTCATATAAAGTAAGCTCCTGGAACATTCCAAAGGCCTGGGGCAGATAACCCAGGTCTTGGCGAAAACTTTTGGATTTATGTATCGGTTCATTGTTATATAACATCTCACCATGTTGGGGTTCATATAGTCCCGCCAGGCAGCGTATCAAGGTGGTTTTACCGGCGCCGTTGGCACCTAATAACCCGTAAACCCTGTTTTCTAATTGTAGATTTATGGAATGTAACACCTCTTTCTTTCTAAAGCGCTTGCTCAAATTATTAATTACGATCATGTTCCAGTTCCTCCCTCACGAGTCTTTCCACTAGTCCTAAATAGTCTTCCTCACTTTCTGAAGTGAAATAATCGAAGAAGATGCGCAAGTTCTCTTCTTTGCGGGGCGATTCATAGAATAGATACTTTGCCGCCTTTTCATTAACTATTTGGTTCATATCATACCTTCGTCTTTCATCAGCAATACGTGTTGCTCTATCCTTCTCACTCACATTCTTACGTCTTTCATCATTCATATCCGAAAACTTTCCGGCAAGAGACCTCCATTCGTCGATCTCTTCCAGTAGGAGATTAAGGTCGACTGCGCTTTGAACTAGCGGGTCGCTCTCATCTTGTCGGTTAAAAAGATAGGATAAATAGCCCCCCCTAAACCAACTATTAGCTTTGGGTTTAATGATCGATTCCATGATATTCTCGGCCAATTCTGGCCCATTGTTACAAAAAACAGACGTAATGTGGTCGCTCATAACTACAGTATCATCAGTGTTAGAGTTAAGGGAGAAATTTTGAGGCATTTGAAAGAATCGCTTATCCGAGAAAAGGATGACCGATTCCGGTTCCGGCCGCTCCAATCGGTTGAATATGTCGATTAATATTTCTTGCGCTTCACGAATATATTCTCTTTTCGGCAAGTCGCTTCGCATCGGCTCTGCATATATATTTTCAGCAATCTCCTCATACATACCGGCAAACAACGATACCCCGTTCGACTTGCCGCGGAAGGAGTTATTACTGCCGGCAAGATTGCAGAATATCTCCAAATCGGATCGGATATTAACCGTGTAATCGCTTTCATTTGGTGATATATTAACAACATATCCGTACCGGTCCAGATCCCATATATTTGTTCTGCCGGCCTTGGGGTAATAGGCAAAATACGCGGGTAAGGCTATCGCTTGCCTGTTGGCATAGAACTTCGGAGATTTACCGTAATACTTAAAGATGACCCTGTCCGCGCCGTTTAAGCTTTCAATACTGATGTAATCACCCTCGCGGGTAAAAGGTATCTCCCCGTCTTCCGTTCCAACACTCATCAGTATATACCCATGATAAAGGGTGAATTCATAGTTATCCAAATCACGATTGTCGATGGTGACTTCTACTTCAGCGTGCAGTTCATTGCTAATCGTCAAATTCATCTCGTACTCTTCAACAATAAATCCGGCTTCATATCCATCGTAAGCTTCCCTCGGGCTATCCATGTAATAAATGGGATCGGCAAAGGGGTAGGAATCAACTCTCATGTCCATTATCAATGTCGACCCCCTTACGGAAAACAAGCCGATAACCAACAGCACCATCAGGCAACTGGCAGCTATCAGTGCTTTTTTAGTCTTCCGATTGAAACATTCGGTCAATATCAGGGTTAAGGGGAATAAACCCCAAAACACTGCCAAGATCCATCGGATCGGCTCCATCGGGAATCCGTAGATCGGAGCAATTGTAAAGTTATTTCCTAACTCATGGGGAACAACAGTAAGAAAATCCTTGATATAATAAAGCATTCTCTCAGTCCAGTAAGAGTTGAAAAGCAAATACGGTATTCTGAAAGGGGCTTCAGTGAAAGTGGTGTTTAGCAACATAAAGATAACCGCAAGGCCGTATACCGCCAATCTTTTGTTTTTCAGTTTGGCGGCCATTGCTGTTCCTAACATCATACCAATTATGAATGATAACCCGAAATACAGCACGGACAGTTTCATCAGATGGATCAAAAAAGGGAGATAATAAACATCGATATAGTAATACATGAATACGACAAAAGCAAAAAACATGATCGAAGGTATGGCGACAATAGTTGATAAGCACAAGATGATTGCTCCGTAAGCTTTCCATAATCCCTGCCCGTATATTTTAAGGTACTCCACCATATTGTGGTCATACATTTTGATCGCCAGCTCGTAACTGCAATAAATAAAAAAGACAATTAGGAAAATGCAGGGACGCACTAACCAAATAGCAACAGAAAATATCTCACTATACTGTAAATAATTATTGAAACAAAAGCCAAAATATGCCAGGGTTAGAGCCAACAGCGCAAAATATGGCATGCTCAGATTTTTACTACGTAAGAATACCAACAGCGAATCTTTATATAGTTTCCTCAATCCAGTTCCCACCTTACCAAAAAGTAGATTATAGG
>JBAYYO010000055.1:0-9413 GCA_041672985.1 Syntrophomonas sp.
GACCGCCCGCTAAAATTATGTTAAATTCCTCCAGCATATACTTGCGTATCCGATTGGCGCCGATCTCCTTCGGTGCTCGAATAGAGGTTACCGCACTGGAAGCAAATCTATCTTCAGTAAATAACTCTAATCCCATTTCGGATACGCTAGCCCGCACCATATCCCGGTAATTGGCGTGTCGAATCAATATGTTTTCCAAGCCCTCCTCCATTACCATCTTTAATGCCTCCTGGAGACCATAGTAAAGTGATATGGGAGGGGTAAACGCTGTCTGACCTTGTTCCTGATATTTCAATCCTATACCTACATCCCAATAGTAGCGGCTATTGGTGTTCCCTTGCTGCACTTGGAGCGCCTTCTGATTAAAGGCCAGAAAGCTTAACCCCGGGGGAATCATAAACGCCTTCTGTGAACCGCTGACCACCACATCCAAACCCCATTCATCCATCCTTAAATCGAGGGCCGCTAATCCACTAACTGCATCTACCATAAACAGCGCCGGATGCTCCCCCATGGCCTGACGTATGGTTTTAATATCATTAAAAGCACCAGTGGAGGTCTCATTGTGCGTAATCAGTACGGCTTTAATTTCCCCGTTTTTATCCTGCTTTATCCGAGCTTTAACCTTCTCCGGATCCGCTCCGCTTCCCCAGGCAAAATCCATCTTCTCCACCCGGGCTCCAAACCGGGTCGCTATTTCTGCAAATCTATCCCCAAATACACCAATAGAAATAGCCAGGACTTTATCCCCGGGTGATATGAAGTTGACAACCGCTGCTTCCAATCCCCCGGTTCCCGAACCAGGATAAATCAGGAGATTTTCTTTCGTTCGATAAACCTTTTTAACCCCCGCAGTTACTTCTTCAATAATGGTTCTAAATTCAGGCCCCCGGTGATTAATCATCGGTCTATCCATAGCCCGGGCTACTCGAAGTGGTATTGGTGTAGGTCCAGGAATCAAGAGATACTGTGCGCCTTTCATTGTATAGACTACCCTCCTTTAAAATCAAAAAAACCCCTCGCCCCGGCTAGGGACGAGAGGTATTCCCGCGTTGCCACCCTTGTTGGCGCTGATGCGCCCACTTTTTGGTTATAACGGAACCACCGCGACTGCTTTTTACAGTCAACCTCCAGGGTGGATTCAAAACCTGCCTATACTGGTTCGCACCACCCACCAGTTCTCTTGAATAGTTCCAGTTTTTACTGTTCCCCTTCATCGCTCTTAATGAAGTTTTCGCTTGTGGTAAATTATATTATACTAATATGCCTTTGGCAATACAGGCATCATAACATTTCCAAGAAATAGTCATGTATACTTGGGTCTTCGGTTAGTTCCGGATGAAAAGAGGTGGCCAGTAGTTTATCTTCCCGAACCATAACAATCTTATCCTGGTGGCAGGCTAATATGCGGGCATTTCCCCAAACCTTCTCCACATAAGGGGCTCTAATGAAAACTCCCCGGCAATGATTTATACCCTCTACCTGCAGCTCGGTTTCAAAACTGTCTACCTGACGGCCAAACCCGTTTCTCCGCACCGCTATGTTCATCAGGTTAAGGTGTACCTGTTCCGTCTCCACAATTTCACGGGCCAGTAGGATCATCCCCGCGCAAGTTCCCCATATGGGCATTCCTTCAGCATAACGGTTTTGAATTTTTTCAATCAGTCCATATGCCTGCATTAATCTGCCTATGGTGGTGCTCTCGCCACCCGGGATAATTAACTCGTCAATTTCATCCATATCCTGCACCGTTCGCACCTGACAGGGGCGGGCGCCACATTTTTGCAGAGCAGCTTCGTGCTCAACAAACGCACCCTGTAAAGCTAGGACCCCAACCCTTTTACCAGCCACGATCCTGCATCCTGTCTTCCGGTTTAATGGTAAGAATATCTATACCGGACATGGCCTCCCCTAAATCTCTGGATATTTCAGCCAGTATAGCCGCGTCCTTAAAATACGTAGTAGCAGCCACGATAGCCTTGGCCCGGCGGGCCGGGTCCCCCGATTTGAAAATTCCTGAACCCACAAAGATTCCATCACAACCCAATTGCATCATCAATGCGGCATCTGCCGGGGTAGCTATCCCACCGGCCGCAAAATTGACTACCGGAAGTTTTTTAAGTTGGGCGACCTCTACTACTAATTCATAAGGAGCTTGTAATTCTTTGGCTGCCGACATCAATTCTTCTTCCGGCAGGTTGCTGACCCAGCGGATCTCATCATTAACCTGGCGTATATGCCTTACTGCCTCCACGACATTACCGGTTCCAGGTTCACCCTTGGTACGGATCATAGCTGCTCCCTCACCAATACGTCGCAGGGCTTCTCCCAGATTTCTAGCCCCACAGACAAACGGTACCTTGAAAATGTGCTTATTGACATGATATTTATCATCGGCGGGTGTAAGCACTTCACTCTCATCGATGTAATCAGCACCCAGGGACTGCAAGATCTGGGCTTCGACGAAATGTCCTATCCGGCATTTGGCCATAACTGGTATGGTAACGGCCTCCATAATCTTTAGCACGACACCGGGGTCTGCCATGCGCGCAATACCACCTGCAGCTCTTATATCAGCGGGAACTCTCTCCAGAGCCATAACGGCACAAGCCCCGGCTTCTTCCGCTATTATAGCCTGCTCCGGGGTGGTTACATCCATAATAACCCCGCCCTTAAGCATTTGCGCCAAACCCGATTTTACTTTAAATGTTCCTGTCTCTTCCATGTGTTTTCCTCCCAAAGTTCAAACATTAGACCCTGATTGCCATAAATTCTGCCTATCTGCTTGCATTGTTTAATCGTACTTACCTCGACGTTAGGGCCGGTATCCTTCGCCCCGTCTATTCTTCCTTTTCTGGTATGAATCGGGCTACCGCTGCAACGCGGTCGTTCTCCGATGTTTTCATAAGAACTACACCCCGGGAATATCTCTTTTGGGTGGAAATATCTCCGGCCTCCAGCCTTATAATATGACCCTCACTGGTAAGGATAATCAGTTCCTCTTCCTCGGCCACTATTTTAAAGCCTACTATGGGACCATTCTTTTTGTCAACATTGATGATTTTTAATCCCTTTCCGCCCCGGTTCTGAGTTTTAAATTCAGTCATGGGCGTCTTTTTCCCGTAGCCGTTTTCCGTAACCATAAAAGCCTGTGCTCCGGACCGGTCTTTATCCACACCGACGACGAAATCATTCTTATTCAGCTTGATGCCCCTCACTCCTGCGGCCGTTCTACCCATACTTCGAACCTGCTCTTCAGCAAACATAATCGATTGTCCGCGCGATGTAACCAGCATCAATCTATCTTGACCATCCACCCGGATTACTCCTACCAATTCATCTTCTTCAGCCAGATTGAGAGCTATAATTCCGTTTTTCCTGATGTTGGCAAAAGCTGACAGCTTTACTTTTTTTATAACCCCGTTCTTAGTTACCATAATAAGATGCCGTTTCTCATCCAATGAACGCGCTGCCACTATGGTACTAACTTTTTCTCCCTCCCTGAGTTCCAGGAAGTTAACCAGCGCCTGTCCTTTCGCATGGCGGGAGGATTCCGGAATATGATAGGCTTTGGCACTAAATGCCCTGCCCTGGTTGGTAAAGAAAAAGATGTTGGCAAGTACTCCGGTAACCAGGATATCATGCGCAAAATCCTCGGCACGGGTATTCGTAGAGCTTATCCCTTTGCCGCCCCTTTTCTGCGCCTTATAGGTATCCAGAGGCTGTCTTTTTATATAGCCCCGGTGGCTAAGAGTGATTACCACTTCATGGTCTTCGATAAAGTCTTCTTCATCATAGTCGGAATTGTCACCGGTTATTTCGGTACGCCTTTTATCTCCGTATTTAGCCTTAATTTCATCTAAATCTTCCTTAACCATCTCCAAGACCCTTTCAGGACGGGCCAGAATATCTTCATAATCAGCAATTTTGAGCAGCAATTCCCTAAGTTCTTCTTCAAGCTTGGCTCGTTCCAAGCCGGTTAATTGCGCAAAACGCATATCTAAAATAGCATTGGCCTGAATTTCACTCAGATCAAACCTGGCGATCAGGGCATTGCGGGCTGTTTCCCGGTTATCAGAATTTCTAATCAGGGCGATGATTTCATCCAGGTTATCAATGGCCACCTGCAATCCTTCCACAATATGCTTGCGATTCTTGGCTATTTTTAATTCATGGAAAGTCCGCCTGGTAATTACCTCCTGGCGGTGTTCTATATACGCCTGCATCATTTGTTTAATGTTAAGCACCTTGGGCTCCCCGTTAAGCAGGCTCAGCATTATAACTCCGAAACTGTCCTCCAATTGGGTATGTTTGAACAGCTTGTTCATTACTATATTTGCATTTACATCCCGGCGTACCTCAATAACTAGTCTAATACCTTTACGATCTGATTCATCTCGCAGGTCCACAATGCCTTCTATTTTTTTATCCCTCACTAGTTCCGCTATTTTCTCAACTACCCGCGCTTTATTTACCTGGTAAGGGATTTCAGTAATAATAATAGCATTACGCCCGCCCTTTTTCTCCTCAATGGTATAGCGGGATCTTATCCTGAGACTCCCCCGCCCGGTAGTATACGCCTGCCTGATCCCCCTGGTTCCCATAATTCCAGCGGTTGGAAAATCCGGTCCGGGAATCACTTCCATAAGTTCGTCAATGGTAACCTCAGGATTGTCTATAACCATTTTTATCCCGTCCACGACTTCGCCCAGATTATGGGGAGGAATATTGGTGGCCATACCAACGGCTATCCCTGATGAACCATTTATCAATAAATTAGGTATGCGGCTAGGCAAAACCTGCGGTTCTTCCCTGCTATCATCATAGTTGGGACGCCAGTCAACGGTGTTTTTCTCAATATCTTTGAGCATCTCGCCGGCAATCCTGGCCATGCGTGATTCTGTATACCTCATGGCGGCAGCTGCATCTCCGTCGATAGAACCAAAGTTTCCATGACCATCCACCAAGGGATAGCGCATGGAAAATTGCTGCGCCATCTTAACCATGGTCTGATAAATAGCGGAATCTCCATGGGGATGATATTTACCCATTACTTCTCCAACTATATTGGCTGATTTCTTATGTGGTTTGTCATGGGTCATCCCCTGGTCGTAAAGCGCATACAGTATGCGTCGATGGACTGGTTTAAGTCCATCCCGGACATCGGGCAAAGCTCTTGATACGATAACACTCATTGAGTATTCCAGGAAAGACTTCTTTACTTCTTTTTCTATGTCCATAGGAATGACTTTACTAAAAAGGTTGTCCTGTCCCAAATCAAATTACCCCCTAAATATCCAGGTTGACTACATATCTGGCATTAGCGTTTATAAACTCGCGGCGGGGTTCAACATTTTCCCCCATCAGATCGGAAAACGCTTCATCCGCTTGAATGGCATCATCTATGGTCACCTGCAGAATGGTCCGGTTGTCCGCGTTCATGGTTGTTGACCATAGCTGCTCAGGATCCATTTCCCCCAGGCCTTTATATCTTTGGGTCGACCATTTTTTGTCTGATTCCTCGATGAATTTGTTCATTTCGGCGTCGTTATAGAAATAGTGTACCTCTTTGCCCCTTTTTAGGCCGTATAACGGCGGCTGGGCTATATATACATAGCCATTTTCTATCAATTCGTGCATATAGCGATAGAAAAAAGTCAACAGTAGAATCCTGATGTGAGAACCATCCACGTCCGCATCAGTCATAATGAACAACTTGTGATACCGGGCTTTTTTGATGTCGAAATCTTCCCCTATCCCGGTCCCCATAACGGTTATCAGGTTGCGTATCTCCTCATTGGATAAAACCCTATCAAGCCGAGCTTTCTCTACATTAAGAATTTTACCCCGCAAGGGCAAAATAGCCTGATAAGTTCTATCCCTGCCTTGCTTGGCCGAACCGCCGGCCGACTCCCCTTCCACAATAAACAGCTCCGATTGGGCCGGATCACGGTTGCTGCAATCAGCTAATTTACCTGGTAAGCTTGTCGATTCCAGGGCACTCTTACGCCTGGTAAGCTCTCTTGCTTTGCGGGCTGCTTCCCGGGCCCGTCGTGCTGATATAGCTTTCTCTAATATCTTCTTCGCGGTAGCCGGGTATTCATTTAAGTAATCTTCTATGTTCTCATATACCGCAGAATCAACTACCCCCCTGATATAGGTGTTACCAAGTTTGGTTTTGGTCTGACCCTCAAACTGAGGATCCTTAACCAGCACTGAAATCACGGCTGCTACACCTTCCCGAATATCCTCCCCGGCTAGATTCGGTTCGTTTTCTTTTATGATATTATTCCTTTTGGCATAATCATTGATGACCCGGGTAAGGGCATTCTTGAAACCGGTTTCATGGGTTCCACCTTCCTGGGTGCGGATATTATTAGCAAAGGAATAAATATTTTCACTGTAACCGTTATTGTATTGCAGCGCTACTTCAACCACTACATCGTCTTTTTTAACATCGAAATATATGGGGTCTGGATTTACAACTTCTTTGCTTTTATTAATATAGCCGACAAAGTCTTTCAACCCGGTTGATTTAAATTCTTTTTTGAAAATTTCCTCTTCCCTTTTATCAGTGAATATTATATGCAGTCCCTTATTAAGATAGGCAAGCTCCCGCAGTCTCTGGATGAGAATATCCCTTTCAAAAACAATTTCCTCAAATATATCGGGGTCGGGATGAAAGTTGATGGTCGTTCCTGTGCTATCAGTTTCTCCAAGGATTGCCAGGCTGGTTAGGGGCTTGCCCCTTCCGTAATCTTGTCGATAGGCATGCCCATCCCTGCGAACCGTTATCTCCATCCTGGCTGACAGTGCATTGACAACCGATAAACCAACTCCATGCAGCCCGCCTGAGATGGTGTAACCGCTGCCGCCAAATTTTCCCCCTGAATGCAGGGTAGTCATAATGACCTCAATGGCTGGTATCCCCATCAGCGGATGGTTGTCTACCGGTATGCCGCGCCCATTATCGCTGACCGTAACACTGTTATCAGCATTTACTACGACCTCAATCCTATCACAGCATCCTCCCACTGCTTCATCTATACTATTGTCTACTATTTCAAAAACCAGATGGTGCAGTCCTTTCGGCCCAGTGGAACCGATATACATGCCCGGCCGTAAACGAACGGCTTCCAGGCCTTCAAGAACCTGGATATCAGAGGCATTATAGCCATTTTCTATTTTCTTCAAAAATTAAACCTCCCTACGGAAATAAATTGCCCTTTTGAAAAGAGTATTTGATGATATAGGTGACAGATAAAGCTTGTCATTACACACCACCAGGGACTTATTTTTATCTTTTAAGCTGATATTGAATAGTTTCTTCTCCAGTTGCGCATTCTCTATAATTTCAATTAAATCCGAGGATACCGGATCTCCCAGGTTGAGTATGGCGATTAAACTGTCCCCTAATATTACTTTATCATCACCCAAATGCAAGTACACAGTTAAAACTCCTTTCGCAGCAATCGGCCTTCTTGAACGATGTAATTGTTATCTTGTTCATTAATTTTATCGATATTTACCGCCGTAAGAAACGTTTGAAAATCAGCCTGCCGCAAATGCTTCATAAGCATTTTTCTCTTCCCTTCGTCTAATTCAGATAAAACTTCATCCAGTAAAAAAACCGGATAGCAATCCTTGATCCTCTTAAAAGTATATAATTCCGCCAATTTAAGGCTTATTGATATATTGCGTTGCTGCCCCTGGGAAGCGTAAATTCTGGCCAGGCGCCCGTCCTGATAAAAATTAATATCATCTAAATGAGGTCCTACCATAGTTTTTCTTCTAAATCTTTCTTCTTGCAGGTGCTCTTCGATGTGTTGGCGTAAAGCAATCTGTAAAACATCCATATTGATTTTATCATTATCTATCGCAAAAGATAGAGCATATCTCATTTTTAATTCATTTTGCGCCTGGTTTATTTCCAGGTAAATAGGCCTGCTTATTTCTTCTAAAATATTAACGAAATTTATGCGTTGAATTATTAAGCGAATAGCATTTTCAATAAACAAATCATTTACTATTTTAAATGATTTTCCTGTAGTTTGCTCTCTTTTTAAAAACAAATTCCTTTTTTTTAAGATATTAGCATAATTATCCATAAAAAAAAGATACTCCCCTGATAGCTGCTTTAGGATAAAATCCAAAAAAGCTCTCCTTTTGACCGGAGATCCCTTAATTAAAAAAAGATCATCCGGTGTGAAAAGAACCACCCGTAATCTATCTTTATGGTTCTGGTTGCTTTTTTTATTGTTGATTATGAAATCTTTTTTGGTATTCAGGTGGTACTGCAGAGAGGCTTCCATTGAACGTTCGTTTATATTATAAAACCCATTTATAGCATAACCGGACGCTTCATAATTTACCAGATTGGCATCATTTGCCCGTCGAAATGAACTGCCCGTCGCTAACACGAAAATAGACTCTAATAAATTTGTTTTCCCCTGGGCATTATCTCCCACAAAAATATTTAGACTAGGTGATGGTTCATAATTTAATTTTTTTATATTGCGGAAGTTCTTAACCTGCAATTTATCAATTTTCAAACAGAACCTGCACCCTTCGTTAGTTGTTGGTTCGCATCGGAACCAGGACATATAAATAATTCTCTTTTTCGGGATTTTTGATCAGGGCGGGGCTTAAGGCTCCCGATAAATTTATAATAATATCATCGCATTCACTCTCTAATATTTTGACCGCATCCAAAAAATAATTGGTATTAAATGCTATTTTAATATCTCTTTCTCCCTCGATTTTAATCTCATCAATGACTTCTGATAAATCACCCATACTCTCGGAAAAAGAGTTCAATTGAACCTCATTCTCCATTAAAGCAAATTGGACATGTTGTATTTGAAACTTATCATCAGTGGGCATTATTTTGGCCCTTCCCAGGCTGGAGGCCAGAACCGAGGTTTTTATATTTATTTCAGTGCTGAATGACGCTGGAATAACCGTCTCATAGTTGGGATACTGCCCTTCAATTAAACGTGAAAGCAGTATAAAGTTTTCTTGATAAAAAATAACGTTGTTTTCGGAGAAACCAATATTTATTTTTTCAGAGCTATCATCAAGGAAGCGCAGTAATTCATTAACTGTCCGGATGGGAATGACGAATTTTAAAGGTTCTAAATCCTTTTGTTCCAGTGTATATGTATAGTAAGCCAGACGATGGGTGTCTGAGGCAACTATTTTCAGAGTATCGCCGCCGATAATATCAAAAAGCACCCCGGTGAAAACCTGGCGAAAATGATTAGTCGCAGCAGCAAAGGCAGTTTTTTTGAGTCCCTCTTTAAGAACATCGTGAGGAATGGAGAAAAGATATTCCATTTTACCGATAGGTAACTCCGGATATTCTGTTTCCTGGAATATATTTATCCGGCTGGATGAACGGCCATAACTAATAT
>JBAYYO010000056.1:0-9284 GCA_041672985.1 Syntrophomonas sp.
AGCAGAACTGCTGGCTGATAACTTTGCCATTATGGATAATGGACAGATTAGCCAAGTTGATACTTCAACCGAAGCTTTCGAATTAATCCGGACCAGTATGGCACGGGGACGGTCCTTTTGACACCCATCTTTCCTAAATGCTATACTAGGCGAAACAGGTTAGGGGGTTATCCAGTGGGCAGAGTGCAGCGGAGATATAGTGCATCAGGTTGTTATCATATTATGCTTCGTGGGAATGAACGAAAAAAGATTTTTCTGGATGATGGTGACCATCAGCGATTTCTTGATATTTTATTAAAGAAAAAGACTAAAACACAACTATTAATATATGCTTATTGCTTGATGGATAACCACATACATTTAGTCGTACGTGACGACCAAAACGAGATATCAACAATTATGAAAGGCATAGCTACCAGCTATGCCATGTTTTTTAATGTCAAATACAATCGGGTAGGACATGTATTCCAGGGTCGTTTTAAAAGCGAGCCTATTGAGGATGAACGGTATTTAATGTCGGTAATACGGTATGTTCACAACAATCCTGTGAAGGCCAAAATAGTTAAAAAAGCTAATCAATATGAATGGAGCAGTTACCGAAGCTATGTGAGTCCAGAAGAGACAACGATTGCGGAGGTACGATACATTTTAGGAATGATTGGAGGGAACTTAAACGAAGCAATTCATGAATTTAAACGGTTTTCAAATGAGCAGGATGAGGCGAAATACATAGATGAAGATGATGAAATGATAAAAACGCTTGAGGATGGGCGTATATATCTTGAAGAGTATCTGGCGAAGAAATGGCCAGGAGCGACCCGGGAAGCGATATATGAAGATCAGGTAATGCGTAATAAGATCATTCAGGAATTGCGGACAAATACGGGCCTATCAATTCGAAAGATTGCTGAATTATTAAGCGTAAACCGGAGAGTCGTTGAGCGATTAGTATCCAAATCGAACTAGCCGGTGAGAAACAATGTGACAAAAGGACCGTCCTCGTGTCACATTTGTCTCAGCCTTGAACAATAGCTGTTCAATACAACAAACCGCTGCTTAATTCATGGGCGGCTCTGGTTGCGGATCCAGCCAGGTTTTCGGCGGCTCTGGCTGCGGGGCGAATGCTTTGCTGGTATACCTGATTATTATCTGGCTGTTTTCGCTGATCCATTCAACTTCGCAGCCCAGGTTTTCAGCGATGAAGCGCAAAGGCATCATGGTTCGGCCGTTGATGATCAAAGGCATTACTGCAGCGTTGTCTGGGTCGATGGGAACGCTCTGGCCGTTTATCTTGGCCTGGTTCTTACCGATCCACAGCTCGATGGAAGTGGAGCCCTGGTTGATCAAAACCTTCTTTTCCGAGTCGAACCACTCGATATTGGCTCCGATGGCTGCAGTGACAAAACGGATGGGGAGCAGTGTCCGGTTTTCGTAGATGATGGGGCTCACATCCATGGCGGACGCGGCACCGTTGATTTTATACGTACCCTGGCCGATGAAGAAATCCAGGGTAAGCTGGCCGCCGGCACTGTTCCCTGAACCGGCCTTGGGAGCATAGACGACCATATTGGAGGGTTGGGAATTCAGGAACATCTTATAGGCTCTTACCCGGTAACTGTATGATTGATTGGTATTCAGGCCGCTTTCGGTCACACTGGTTTTATCAGCGCTGACGGTCGAGCTCATTTCCCAATCGGCAGAACCGGATTTTCTTTCCACAATGTAGCCGTCGATATTAGCAGGGCTGGCCTGCCAGGAGAGTTTGACTCCTTTGGGATCGCCGGGGATCGTTTCTGCTATCAAACCTGTGGGGGCAGCTGGGATCAGCTTGTCATACTCGATGTTCGGCATGACGGCAAATTTCTGCAGCAATCCCGGGGCTTCATTGGAATAGCCGGAATCAAAATTCCCGTTGGCTTTTACCCGGTAATAATAGGAGGTACCGAATTGGGCGCTGGTGTCCGAATATTTGGTGGTGTTGGCAGCGACCTCGGCAATTTTGGCGTAAGTGCCGCCGGATGTTTTTCTTTCAATGGTAAAACCGGTTTCATTGTTGGAATTGTCCTTCCAGGTCAGATCCAGACGTGAAAACAGGTACGGGGTCACCGTCAGGCCGGTAGGGGCAGCTGGGAAGACCTTAAAAATATTCAGTCCGGGATCGATACCCGGCAGCAGAACGCCCGAACCGGCAATACTGAAAACGGAATCGCTGGTATCATTGGCATAAGCCCAGGAATCGGTTTCATTATCATAATATAACCAGCGAGCCTGGATCAACACATTGGAACTGCTTTTATTGGGAACAGTCCAAATATAACTGCCGTTATTGGGCAGCTCTTCCTTGATCATGATCCAACCATTGGCAGCTACGCCGTCAATGGCATAGTAGAGATTCATTTCTCCGCCTTTCAGGGAGGAAGTCCATTTAATCTCCTGCTTATCTCCAGCTTTCAAGGCTTCTCCGCCATTGGGCGCGGAAACTTTGATCTTCTGCAGGACTTCCGCCGAATCCCAAGCCCGGAAGACTACACCTTCATAGTTGTAACCGGGAATATTGGCGGCATCTGCCTGATAAAAATGGTGCCGATCCATTTGAGCGGAACTTACGAACGGTTTGCCGCCAAACCACCCTCCATCGCCGTGGTCAGATTCAGGATGGTACCAGCGGTTGATATTGACATCACCATAGGATGTATCATTGGCCGGAATGACATAGCCTTCGATTCCCTGATAAGAAAAGCCGTACTTGCCCATCACAGTATCCCGCTCGGCGGAACTGGTGGCATAGTACATGTCATTGTACAGCATGCATTTGAAGAGGGGGACTGTATTGGGAAGTGGGACCGGGGATATGTAGCAGGTGATCCCCTCGTCTGTGAAGCCTGAAGCCAGCCAGCTATCACGCTCTTGAGCATTGGTGGTGTACCAGTGTACCGTCCCGTTCCAGCAGCGATACAGGGGAATAGCCTTAATGCTAATGCTTTCCGATATTACCGGCAATACGGGAATTTTGATATTGAGGTCAGTTGAAGGGTACAAATTGGAGATAGGCAACCTGACACCTGGGCTTTCTAATGCGGCCGCGGTTCCGGGAGCAATTGAGATCATTGTCAGCAACATCAAGCTGACAATTAGGGCACATAGTCCTCTTCTTTTCACATTTTTCACCCTCCTAGCAATCTTAATTAATACGTGTATAATTTGATTATAACACCTTTTTTTTCCATATAAAATACATATTTTTTTGAACAATAGAACTTTTTAAAAAATATCAGAAAAACTGAAATAGCGGTATTATTGGAGTGGAAAATTACAATGTCCCCGCTTGTTAAGACACGATTTTGAAAGTATTAAGATAAATCCCTCTTCCAAACACATCATCAAGAAAACAATTAACGGTAACCATTAACTGAAGGAGCCGAAGAAGTTGAGGAACAACCAGGTTGTTTTTATCCTTTTATAGAGAATATAGATGTTTCCCTGTCAATGGGCTCAGGCGGAAAACATCACACATCTCATTTAAGATTTGTATATTTGCCAGGCCGACATTCATAACTGTATCATTACCGCCATAATATATAGCTACCGTATCGTCCTGGCCAGTTAATGCACCGCAGCTGAATACTACATTAGGAACGTGGACATAATCAGTCTCTCCTACTAAACAATCACTTGCGCTGGGCATTAATATCGGTTTGGCACTAATGCGAACTTTGCTTGGATTGGTTGGATCCTCAAGGTCATGGAATGCCACACCCAGGGTATACGGATTGCCAGCCATGGTTGAACGCACACCGTGAAAGATATTCAACCACCCGTATCGAGTCCTAATAGGCGGGGCACCTGGGCCGATCTTAGCCTGGAATGCACTGGGCCCGTGACCGCTTCTCATGATTACATTACCGATTTCCCATGGTCCGGTAGGACTCGGCGCGAAACCTGCGCATATTTCTCCAAATGAACCACCGATGTGACCGGAGCCGGAAACTTCCTGTTCTTTGTCGTTGGGACGAAGCAAGGCTCTCCATTTGTTATTTCTATCAGGTTCAGGAAATATAACAACATTGCGCATATCCTGTTCGTAAATGGGGCCATAGCGAACAACAGTCTTAAAGTCCTTGGTTACGGCCATCATAACCTTGACTCTATCAGTAATCTGTTCGTGATAGGCACTGTAAGTCAATACATATAAGTTGCTCCCAACGGGATTAACCCTAATATCTTCCACACCGCCGGCCTCAGATTCAATAATAGCGTTAATATTGACGCCTTCATCGTATACATCATTCTCTGTAGCAGGTAATAAAAATGGTCTCGGGTCTACCTCCCAACCATCCAGGCCATTGTCGCTTATAGCCTTTCCTATTACACTACGACCATCAGCAATGTGGGAACGAAAAAGCATTATGGTTTGGTTCTTGCCATTGGCACCTGTCACTTCTGCCATTCCTGCATTATGAACCGTGTATGTATATAAACGGACTTCAGTACCCCATATTTTATTGACATCATGGCATGTTAATATGGGGTTGCCAGGGTAGCGTAAAACCGGTTCATTAATGGTTACTGTCCCCTCAAATCCGTTTAACCCAACATGTGCTTCCGTGCGGCCCATTACAAGTCTCCTTTACATTACCGCATAATTACACAGAAGTAGATTGTGCAAATCTGCAGTTTTTATTCTTTCTATTCGCTTAGCAAACTCTGACCACAATAGAATTCGCCAATTCTGTACCGCGCATGGGCTCTTTCCAGACTGTCACCGGACCCTCCAGCCACTTCATCGGCCTGCTGCTCAGCCAGCAGATATTCTTTCAGCTTAAACTGCAGCGCCGGATCATTGGTTTGTTCATATACCTTCAAGGCCGAATCGACACCGGCTGGTCCAGACCGGTATAATATCTCCACATCAAAATTCTCCAGCGTTCCAGATAGATAACGGTCTGCATTGTATCTGGCCACCAAACTGTCGGGATTTACTATACACAGCATACAAAACATAACTACCCCCGCCCCAACTGCCAAGCGAGTTATAGAAAATGACCATTTTTGCAGCGCTATAACCCCCCCGCATATGACGGCCATAAAGGTCATAAAAACACAGGGCAGCAGCCTGCGCATAGATAAACCGTATGCACCAATGTACAAGGCCATTTTGCTGAAGGCAGTGGCGATAAGCACCAGTGTGAGAATGGCCAGCAATACGTTGAGCAGCTTCAGGAACATACTATCCCTGCTATGCTTTTGACTCATGATGTTGGCTGCTGTCAGTACGAACAGATTTATGACTGCGATACGGCACAGCTCAAAGAATCCGCTGCGGGCATATTCCGAATAAATCTGCCACCCCTCTGGCCGCTGGCCGACAAAGGCAGAGAAGAAATAAAGGAACTGGCTCCCGATGAATACTATATAAAGCGTACACAACAAGCCCATCAGAATGTAAACCGTAGTCATGGGAAGTATCCGCAAGCCTGAAATCTTCTGAAGGGTGCTGTCCTTTTCAAACAAACCGGTGCCTCTTTTATGAGCACTGCCGGCAACCAGACCGAAAATATAGGCTGCAATAGGAACGGCAAGAATGAGCTGCCAGAATGTTTCCCAAAATTTGTCGCCTAACCCCCGAAATCCGTCTAATATCCCATTGATGAGTTTAGCAAAACCACCGCTGTCCGCTTCCATCAGCAGAGGTAAAACCATAGCCGCCACAATGAAGGATAACAATAAACCTAATGCTATAGAGAACACTTGTCTTCCTCGGGCAAGTTTATTGTTGCCCAGAAGGGCAAGGCCCTTATACTGGCAGCCAAAATTGCTGAATGGAATAACTAACAAGGCATTATAACTGTCCAATAAAAGCAGATCGCTGGTTTTGCCCTGGATGAGCAGTCCTGTTGCACATAGTATCCAGTACACGGCACTGCCGAATAACAGCAAACCGTGCAATGGAGCCAGACCGTTGTTGGTCCATAGACTGAAGCTTAGTCCTATCAGCAGCACCACCACCAGCCAGAACCAACTGGTTTTAGGGATCTGCACCCCTTTTTTCAGCATATACAAGGTCACTGAGCCGCAGAAGAGCAGGGTGAACAAGGTCACTCCCCAGCCCTGCCAAGCAAACAATACCCAACGGGCAAAAAGAAAGCCTAGTACAAAGGCAAACAGGGCAAAATAACTGTCCCTGCGGTCGGCCGCAAAAGGCGCTTTTCCATCCATTTACCCACCCCCTCCTCAGTCTTGGTCCGGTTTGTATTCAAGTATATCTCCGGGCTGACAATCCAATGATTTGCAGATCGCCTCCATGGTAGAGAAACGAATCGCTTTAGCCTTGCCGGTTTTAAGTATGGAGAGATTGGCTGGACTGATGCCTATCTTTTCAGCCAGTTCGCCCGAGGATATTTTTCGTTTAGCCATCATTACATCCAAATTTACTACGATTGGCATGATACTGTTCCTCCTCCCCTATACTGTGTAATCGGCTTCGTTTTTCAGTTCCACTGCCTGTGCGACTACATTTTTCACCACCCGCACGATCAAGCCCATAAAAGCAGCAGCCACCCCCATAAAGAACCACGGGTAATAGTAAAGCAGGGAAATCAGAGCTATTCCCGCCCCTACAAAACAACTCCAGGAGATCCGCCTCAATAATTCTACGTTTTTAGCAGTAAATACCTGTCCGGTCTCGATCCGGCGCAGCAGTTTTAACAGACTATAGAGCAGATAAGCAGCAGGAACAGATCCCACATAAATGGTTGCCATGAAATAGGCTGCCTCTTCCTCAAGCCCGGCCTGCGAAAATTCCACATACCACTGGGTCAGCCAAGGTGCTGTTACTACTGCAGCTACAAGTAAACCCATAAAGAGCAGAACGCATAGCTTACTCAAAATGATGGATTTCTCTCCATTCCACATAGATTTCTTCCTTTCTTAACCGGGTGGGATGCACCCTTAATTATTTGTAGCATAGCAAAATAGTTATTGAATTGCAATATAATTTTATCGTTATTCAATAAAATTTAATCGTCTATCGTTAGTGAGGTGATTTTACAGCCAACGTATTTATCACCCGTGCCGAATTTGCCATGATGTTGGTGAAGGCTCTTGGCTTACAGGTTCAATCAGCCAAATCCTAACATAATTATTTATTGGGCCCGGAGAGGTTGACTAAATATTACTAAAGAGACTATATTATAATTTAAAGAACATGTGCTCACAGGACTATTTGTTTAAATCTTAAAAGTTAGGAGAATTTTGAATGCAATTTTTATTATTCACCCAAAAATTGAAAGATATTATAGGTATTATAAGAGAACCGGTAGCAGTTAAATTTATTCGTAATGAAACTGAACTGAAAGCTGTCGATCTGAGCGATTATGATGCAAAAACTAAATGTCGCTATTGTCAGGCAGTAATGAGAGCCAGTCGGGGTAATAAAGTGGTGGTAAGTGCAGCCAACATATCCTGTGCGGCGTCTGCGGCAGCTTTTGGCCTTAGGAGTCTGCATCCTAAACTAGCTTCCGGAGAAGCCCATTATAATGTAGGTACTTTTGGCACACAAGAGGCGGCACGTCAAATGATGAGTGACATGCCCCGCCTGCCTCAAGGGGAATATGCTTATGTTTTGGTAAGTCCTCTGGCTGACTGTGGTTTTGAGCCAGATGTAGTCGTAGTGGAAGCGCCGCCGGAGAATTTGATGTGGTTGGCCCTGGCTTCGATTTATACTACTGGTAAGCGTATGCAGTTTTCTACTTCTGTAGTACAGGCTACCTGTGTGGATGCTACTGTAGTTCCGCTTAAAACCGGCCAGCTTAATGCTTCGCTAGGTTGTAACGGATGCCGCGAGGCAACCGACCTGGAAGTGACCGAAAATCTGATTGGTATCCCTTTTGCATTATTACCGGTCATAATAGACAATCTTGTAGATATGCAAGAGACTATTATAAAAAACAGAAATAAAAGTATTTATCGACGTTTTAATAAGGGAGATTAAACATCTCCACAGCAAAGCTTCTGAGCGTTCCAGAGAGATAGCATGAGAAATATACACAAATATATGTTTCAGGAGATTTATCCATTGGCAGGCGAATATAGGCTTGAGGATATGTGGAAGGATGAGACATCCAACTTCTTGATATGTTGACAGAACTACCTGATCAAGATATAATTTAAGTACTGAATGTATATTCAGTCAGTTACAGGGGGGGATGATATGAGTTTAGTAATGACTTCCAGCATGCAAGAAAAACGAAATATCATATTGGAATGTGCACTTGATCTCTTTGCAGAGAAAGGTTATGTCAACACTCCAGTGAGAGATATTATAGACAGATCTGGTTTTGGCACCGGAACATTTTATAAATATTTTAATAATAAAGAAAACGTTTTAACTGTACTTTTGGATGCTTTTCTAGGTCAAATCATAGCCAGTGTAAACGAGTTCTTTGCCAAAGAGAAGAATCTTTACCTTCGGTTTATTGAATCCAAAAGAGCTATTCTTGAAGTCTTTATCCAAAATGAAAAGATGGCCGAAATATACAGCCGGGTTCGCGGAACAGACGGTAATATTGGACAATGCATAAAGGATTTTGATGATAGATTTATCTTCTATCTCGCCCAAAATAATGAATATGGAATTCATAGCGGTACATTCCGTGACGTCCCTGTATTACCGATAGCATGTGCAACTTTAGCTACTATCAACTACTTTGTTTATAAGTGGATAGTAATGAAAGAGATATCAGCGGAGGAAATGATCTCTATGGTTATATCCTTTCATAACACGTTAGCGATTGGCTTGTTTGAACCTGAGCACCATGACAGAATCTATGGAGAAGACAATAAAACATAGGTAATAAGCTGTCCATTCCTTTGACTGGTTGGGCAAGGTAAATTTGAGAATTGGCAAATAAGCAGATATTTCTCATTGCGGATAGTTAATAATATCACAAAAGGAATGAACATACAGTCAGCGCCGATAAACATAGTTTTCAACTTATTCATCATAGTAAATGAAAATGCAGCGCTTGATCCGGATTCCCTGTAGCTCAAGGACCCGACATGAGTTTTGGATAGATTGTGTACGTGCATTGAAGTAAGGAAAGGAGGTGTTATTATGGATAATACCGTCGTCCGTTACAGTAAGCAAGTTGCTAATAAACAAGAAATTCTTACGGTGATCGCTGACATCGTAAATAGACTTGATTCTGATGCTATGATTACTGTCAATATTAGTTCGGACCGTGATGCGGAAGATTTGATTAAGCAGTTGGAGCGTGAAGGGGGTG
>JBAYYO010000057.1:0-9281 GCA_041672985.1 Syntrophomonas sp.
TGGTGTTCATACCTATAGTTATCACGTTTTGGCTCATCCGGTCCCTTACTTTCACGCTCTTTCCCCCTTTTCCGCTTATCCACTTTCACTATCACTATCCTCTATCCTCTATCCTCTATCCACTATTCTCTTATTCTCTATCCACCTAAATAGGCCTTCTTCACATCTTCGCTCTTTAGCAATTGATCGGCCGATCCCTGTAACACAATTTCTCCAGTTTCTATAACATAGGCTTTGTCGGCAATAGATAAGGCCATATGAGCATTCTGCTCTACCAGCAGGATGGTAGTTCCCCTCTCGTTGATATCCTTGATTATGGAGAATATTTCCTTGACCAGCAGGGGCGCAAGTCCCATCGAAGGCTCATCCATCAACATTAGTTCTGGTCGAGCCATTAGTGCCCGGCCTATGGCCAACATCTGCTGTTCCCCCCCGCTCAAGGTCCCGGCCATTTGTTTGCGTCTCTCTTTAAGGCGGGGAAAACGGGTATAAACGTTCTCCATGTCCAGGGCAATTTCTTTCTTGTCTTTGCGCAAGTAGGCTCCCATTTCCAGGTTTTCCATCACCGACATGGTATGAAAAACGCGGCGTCCCTCGGGCACCTGTGAAATACCAAGGCCGACTATCTTTTCGGGGGCCACTTTAGTAATGTCAGTTCCTTTATAGGTTATCGTCCCATTTTTAGGTCGGAGAATGCCGGAAATACTCTTAAGGGTGGTGGTCTTGCCCGCTCCGTTGGCTCCGATAAGGGTAACAATCGTACCCTGTTCAACTTGCAGAGACATTTTCTTTAGAGCATGGATGGCACCGTAATATACATCAATTTCTTTTACCTCTAGCACTAATCTACCTCCTCTCCTAAATATGCTTCTATAACCTTTTTATTGTTCCTTATTTCTTCAGGCAGACCGGCAGCAATTATCTGGCCATAATCCAAAACGTAAATTCGTTCACAAACGCCCATTACTAAAGACATATCATGCTCTATAAGTAATATGGACAGGTTAAAATCTTTCCTGATCCATTTAATCAGCTTCATCAATTCTTGGGTTTCCTGCGGATTCATTCCTGCCGCCGGTTCATCTAGTATTAACATGGTCGGCCGGGTCGCAAGTGCTCTGGCAATTTCCAGGCGGCGCTGTTCTCCATAGGGCAGGTTATTAGCCATTTCATCCTTTTTATTATCCAGTTTAAAAATCTGCAGGTATTTTAAAGCTTCCTGCTCTATCTGTTGTTCGCCCTTAAAAAAGCCGGGGGTTCTAACGATAGCGCTGAGGAGTCCGTACTGTACATCCTTGTGACAGGCTATTTTAACGTTATCCAGAACCGTCAGGTCGTTGAACAGGCGGATATTTTGGAATGTTCGGGCAATCCCCCGCGCACATATAGTATACGGAGCCAGCCCGATAATGTCCTTATCTCTAAATACTATGCTGCCCTCATCAGGTTTATATACCCCGGTGATCAGGTTAAAGACGGTAGTCTTGCCAGCTCCATTGGGGCCGATTAGCCCCACCAATTCATTCTGTTCCAGCCGGAAATTGACATTCAGTACCGCATTCAGGCCACCGAAGGATTTATTTAGATTTTTTATTTCCATTAAACTCATTTGCGTCCACCCCAAATCCTGCCCAACGTCTGTCTGCTTAGTTCTTTGTTGCCCATTAGACCCTGAGGCCGATAAATCATTACGATGATTAAGATAAGCGCATATATTATCATTCTTATGGCCGGGAATGACTGCAAAGCAGCCGTCAAAACGGTAATGGATACCGCCGCAATAACTGCCCCGGTAGTGCTCCCCAAACCACCCAGAACAACCATGACTAGTATGTCAAAGGATTTTAGGAAGTTAAAGGTTTCCGGTTTTATTATATAGAAGAAATGTGCATACAGGGCACCTGCCAAGCCGGCAAACATGGCGCCGATAACAAAAGCCAAAACTTTGTACTTGGTAGTATTGATACCCATCAATTCTGCGGCTATTTCATCTTCCCGGACTGATATTATAGCTCTGCCATAGCTGGAATTAATCAAGTTTACCACTACCAGAATGGTTATAATTACTGCTCCGAACAACCACGGCCAGGTAGTCAGCTTGGGAATGCCTAGAATCCCGGCGGGACCGTTCACATAATCTATATTCTGCAAAGTTACCCGGATAATCTCCCCAAAGGCCAGGGTGGCGATAGCCAGATAATCCCCTTTAAGTCTTAGGGTAGGTACGCCAATTACAAACCCGGCTATTCCGGCTACCAAGCAGGCCGCCAGCAGGCCCACTATGAATGGTTGATCCATCATATTGGTCATTATTACGGCAGCGTATGCCCCTAGCGCCATAAATCCCGCATGCCCCAGTGACAACTGCCCTGTAAAACCGTTAATAAGGTTCAAGCTCACCGCCAGTATAATGTTGATGCACATCGAGGTCAGGTTTATCTGATAATACTGATTGAGCAGCCCCGTAGTGATGAGATATTGCACCAGCGTGAACAAAACCACCAATATGAGTACTTCTCCTAAAAATCTGGCCCAATTATTTTTTAATGTCTGCATTTTTCCACCTACACTTTTTCGCCGGTATCTTTACCAAAAATACCGGTAGGCTTAATTAGAAGTATCAATATTAATACCCCAAAGGCAACCGCATCACGGTACAGACTGTTGCCGTAACCGCTGACCATGGTTTCCAGTAGTCCCATCACGAATCCGCCTACCATAGCGCCGGGAATGATGCCGATGCCGCCCAGAACGGCGGCTACAAAGGCCTTAAGCCCTGGGATTATACCCATCAAGGGGTTTACCGTATTATAATAAACACCTACCATCACCCCTGCCGCTGCTGCCAGAGCTGAACCGATGGCAAAAGTAATGGAAATGGTATTGTCGACACTAATTCCCATGAGGACTGCCGCTTCCTGATCCAGCGATACTGCCCGCATGGCTTTTCCGGTTTTAGTCCATTTAATGATGTATTGCAGGATTATCATGAGACCAACTGCTGAAACAAAGACAAATACATCTTTGTTTAAAATAGAAAGGCCGGCGATATCGTACGCTCGCACCACGAAGGCAGAGTCAGGGAAAATCTTTTGAGCCGGGCCTAAGGCGAAGATGGTTGCATACTCTAGAAACAGTGACACCCCAATTGCGGTAATGAGCGCGGCAATACGGGTCGAATTGCGGAGGGGCCGATAGGCTACTTTTTCTATGACGACGCCTAATATCGCACAGACTAACATAGCTGCCAGCATAGCCACCAGAATATTGGTACCGAAAAGGGTAAGCGAAAAATACCCCACAAAGGCACCGACCATCATTATATCTCCATGGGCAAAATTGATCAGCTTTATAATGCCATAGACCATGGTATAACCAAGCGCGATGAGTGCGTAAATTGCCCCTAACGATAGGCCATTAATAAGTTGTTGTATAAATTCAAGCAAATTTGCCACTTCCTCCTAATGCTTAAATGGGAAAGAGAGGACCGAGCCCCCCTTTCCCTGCAGCGCTTGCTTACGGCTGAATTCTAGTATTCATTACCTGGGCGCCATCTTTGAATTCGATGACAACACCGGCTTTGACCGGATTATGTTTGGCATCGATGCTCATTTTACCGGTAATGCCTTCAAAATCCGTGATTTTGGCAATGGCTGCTGCCAGTTTCACAGGATCCGTGGCCTGGGCATCTTTAAGCCCTTGTACCATAAGCTGTACTGCATCATATCCTAAAGCTGCAAAGGCGTCGGGGTCTTTGGCATATTTAGCTTTATAAGCCTCAACGAACTGCACGACTTTGGGGTCTTTGTCCTGAGAAGAGTAATGGTTGGTGAAAAAGGTGTTGTTTAGCGCAGCTCCGCCCGCAACACTTACCATATCAGGTGAATCCCATCCATCCGGGCCACCGATCGGGACAGTAATACCCAGCTCACGAGCTTGTTTGATCAGGGGAGCAACTTCCTGATAATAACCTGGTACATAGATAAATTCAGGGTTCTGCCCTTTAATTTTGGTCAGGGTCGCTCTGAAATCGCGATCATCTTTCACAAAACCTTCTTCAGTAATAATGGTGCCGCCTTTTTCGATGAAGGTCTTTTTAAAATATTCAGCCAGACCTTTGCCATAATCAGTTGAGGTGTCACCATAAATAACCGCCTTTTTGACCTTAAGGTTGTCGGCAGCAAATTGGGCCATCAGGGTTCCCTGGAAGGGATCGATAAAGCAAACACGAAATATGTAGTCTTTCGTGGCGCCAGTCTTGTCATCAACAGTTACATTGGCTGCGGTAGCGGCAGGTGCAATCAGGGGAATTTTATTGTCCATCATGATTGGAGTGCTGCCGGCCACATCTCCACTGGTAAGAGGGCCTATCTGGGCAACGATTTTTTCGCTGATCAGGGATGCACTTACGCTCATGGATTCGTCAGCCGTAGATTTGTTGTCTCTTTCAATCGGGTTCAGTTGTTTTCCCAGGACGCCGCCGGCGGCATTGATCTGTTCAATGGCCAGTAATGCACCATACTTGGCATTAGTACCATAACTGGCAGCACCACCGGATAGTTCTACATTGATGCCTACATTAATCTTTTCTTCCGTGTCCCCGGTTTTAGTCCCGGTGTCCCCTGTTTTTCCTCCGCAACCAGCGATAATACTGAACATAAACATCATTACTATAAGTACCGCTAGTTTCTTGTTTGTCTTCCCTTTCATCGAACTCCCCCTTAAATATTTTTTCCCCTTAATCTGTGATTCTAAATAGTTAAACAGTATGCACCTCCCCCGTTTTTGGTTTCTGGTTCAGGTTGTGTTTTACCCTAATATCTCCCACCCGGCGGGTAAAATGCATTCTATCATAGTATTCTATCAAAGGAAGCGCATACTTGCGAGAAGTATTCAAAATATCTCGCATTGTGGCCAGGGTTAGTTCCTTCTCAAGAGCGAACTGTTGCTCTAGAAGCTGCTGTCCCTTTTCTATCGCTGCTTGGGCAAAATATAGATTTTCGTTTATTTTCACCAGTTCCCCCTGCTCCGTTAGATAGGCTAGTATCTCCCCCAGATCGGCTTCCGGCAACCCTGCCGCTGCCTTTATTTCATCAATTCCCGGCGGTGAAAAAAGTCTGTCCCTCATCATTTTATTAATTATGGCCATGGTCCGCTTTTCTTTCTCACCAGGCTGGGGCACGAAATCCGGGGCGCTGATCAGGTTGTTTTTACTTTTGAGGCGCCCCTCTGTTTCAAAGTATTTTATCATGGTATTGAAAACTTTGGGGTTAAATTTAGCGAACAGCCGACTTCTCATGTCTTCTTTGGGATAACCTGATCGGAGTGGGTATTGGCTCTGATAACGGGTAATGGTTTTGGCAATTTGCTCGTAAATCAATTCCATCCCGTGATAACTAAGATAATAGGTGCCTTTGCCGCTTATATCTGCTATCTTCTCATCATCTAACAGCTGTTCAATTTCTTCTTTGATGCGCTGCTCCGGGCTGCCCGTTTTCTTAACCAGGTCCGCCACGCTAAGTTCCTGGGGTGAAGTCTCCAACTCCTGCAAAACAATATCATAGAGACTTCCTTCTTCTTTTACCGCCAGATCGTTTAACACGTCTTCTTTGAACCGCTTCTGATGTGGTGCGTTGGGATCTAGGATGGTGCCGCCGCCAATAGTATCAACCGGCGAATAATAGCGAATTACAAAGGGATCCCCTTTGTAGGCCACCACTGGCTTTTCCATCACTATCTGCACAAATGCTTCCTCACCGGGGGTTAATTCATCACGATCCAGGAGTACCACCCGCCCCAGGGTCTCGTCAGTTCCCAGATGGAATCTAACCCTATTCCAGTTTCTAAGGGTGCGTAAACTGTTGTCCAACAGCCTCAACTTGGTATCTACCCGGTAACTGGGGGTTAAGTAGCCGCTGTCAGCTAACAGATAGCCTCTTTTGATATCACTGAGTTCTATCCCCTGTAAATTTACAGCTACCCTTTGCCCCGCATAAGCGGTATCTACTCTTTCATTATGTACATGCAGCGTGCGTACTTTAACCATCTTTTGTACCGGCATTAGTTCCAGGGTATCGCCAACCTTAATCTGCCCCGACCATAAGGTTCCTGTTACTACGGTCCCAAACCCGGCGATGGAAAATACCCTGTCAATAGGCAAGCGGGCATGTCCTAAAATAGACTTCTCAGTTACAGTAGTCGCTACTTTTTCTATGGTTTGCAGCAATTCAGGGATGCCTTCTCCTGTTACGGCTGAGACGGCCATTATTGGGGAGCCTTTTAATATGGTGCCTTCGATATATTCTCTTATGTCTTCTTCAATCATCATGAGCCATTCTTCATCGACCATATCTTTTTTAGTTATGACTACGATGCCTTTTTCTACTCCCAGCATTTCAATGATATCGGCATGTTCTCGAGTCTGCGGCATTACTCCCTCATCAGCGGCTATGGTAAATAAAACCATGTCAATTCCAAAAGCCCCCGCCAACATATGACGGATGAATCTTTCGTGTCCAGGAACATCCACGATGGCCGCTTTCTGCCCGCTGGGCAGATTAAAGGGAGCAAACCCTAATTCAATCGATATGCCCCTTTTCTTTTCTTCCTTGAGTCGGTCCGTCTCTATGCCCGTCAATCTTTTAACCAGGGTCGTTTTACCATGATCTATGTGCCCGGCCGTTCCTATAATTAGTCTTTGCATCGCTTTTCTCCCGGTATAATTTCTTGTTCCTCACCTGATAGGAGAGCACAACCCAGTAAATCAACCAGGATAGCCGCATCCCCCTTCAGCAAAGTGCGAATACTAATCAACATTTTGTCTTCCTGTTTACGGGTTAGTAGCGCCGGGGTCCGCTCCCGGAGCTGTCTGGCAACCTTCTCCAGGTCCTTTTCTATAAATTCTATCTGTACCCCATAGCCTGGTATTTTATAGGTAGGGTAGGCGCCGCCTCCTACCATATCATCCGTTTTTACAACTTTTATGGACATGATTCGGCCGCTTTTGAGCAGCTTCTCTTCCAAATCTGCTTTAAGTGTCTCCGCCCTATCGAGCAGTTCTTGCTTCTGTGCGGTCAGCATATTTAAAACGGGTATTCCCTGCAGGGGATCCCCGCTCAAATACTCTAAAAGGGTCCCTTCCAAAGCGGCTATATTGAGCTTGTCCACCCGCAAGGCTCGGGTCAGTTGGTTCTTTTTCATAGCAGTGATGTATTTTTGCTTGCCCACAACTATACCGGCCTGAGGACCACCCAGGAGCTTATCGCCACTGAAGGTAATTATATCCGCCCCGCTAGCCACACTGGCCTGAACGGTAGGTTCATCCTGTAAACCCCATGGTCCTAAATCGCTGAGGATACCGCTGCCTAAATCATGCAGAACCGGTATGCTCCGCTTCTTTCCCAGTTCCACCAATTCACTCAGGTTAACCTCTTCGCTAAACCCTACTATTTTATAGTTGGAGGTGTGGGCCGAAAAAAGCAGGCCCGTATGCTCGTTAATAGCCTCTGCGTAGTCAGCTATATAGGTTTTATTAGTGGTTCCCACTTCCACCAGATGGGCTCCGCTCTGTTTCATAACCTCGGGAATTCTAAAGGCACCCCCGATTTCAATCAACTGCCCCCGTGATACGATAACCTCTTTACCGCGGGCCAGAGTCGTCAATCCCAACAGAACTGCGGCAGCATTGTTGTTTACCACCATACCCGCCTCGGCTCCGGTCAGGGTAGTCAGCAATTCTTCCACATGACGATAGCGGGAGCCTCGTTCTCCGGTTTCCAGATCGATTTCCAGGTTATTATAGTTGCGTCCCATTTCGTTGAGGTTGCTTAACGCCCTTTCCCCCAATGGAGCCCGGCCCAAATTGGTATGTAATACGACCCCGGTTCCATTGATAACCTTTTGCAGGCTTCCGCTGTCTGCTCTGGAAATTAATTTATCCAATCGATACAGAATCCTGGCGGCCAAACTCTCTTTGCTGTCTCCCCCACCTATAAGCCGCAGTTCCTGCCTGGTTTCTTCCACCGCCTGCCTTAGATTTCCTACAACAAATTCCCGATTATAGCGCTTGAACAAATCTTGCATCTGCGGCAGCAACAGGAGTTCATCCATGGCCGGAATGTTCCGTAAATTTATCATTTTAAGCCTCCTTGATTCTGCGAAATAATCGAATTACTCTATAGTATAACTCTAACCCCAGCTCTTTTGTAGCCCTATATAATAGAGCCGCGATTATAGACACCCCCAAGATGCCAAAAATTGGGTATACTTTGCCTACCAGGCTGGAAAAACTCTGCATTGAAATCGGCAAAGCCATGGTCATACACAGAAGCAGGCATATTCGATAGCTTAATCCAGTGAATTTCGAAAACCTCTGCGCAAACCCATAGGCATTAGCAATGGCAGTAGTAATAATCCCCAACCACAGGACTACCGTATACAGGTGTTTGGCGGTCAGATTTACTTGACCGGCCACATATAACATGGGTACCTGGTAATGTGTTACCGTGGGCAGGAATTTGTATAAGGAGAAATAATTGATAACAACCATGCCCCCCAGCACCAGACCGCCAATTGCTGCCCCGATAACCCCCTGGCGTCGATTGGTAATACTCTGGTATTCGGTCAGTACCACCATGGCCAGCGCAAAATTATAGGCCACATATAATACGCTGCTTATTATCCAGCTCCAGTCCGACTCTGTCTTTAAGGCTTGGGCTTGGATTTGGCATTGATTTCCCTCAACAAAAAGGGCCGCGTAGCCGGAAATAATGACCAACAGAATTATTTTAACCGGTACGAGCATATTATATGAAAGAATCAACCCTTTTTTTCCAGTCATTAGTAAGATTAATATCAAAATATAGGCCAGCAATATCCCCAGATTTTTGGGTAGATACATATGCTCATAAAAAACTGCTCCACTAGCTGACAGCATGGTGCCTATCCCTAAAAATAAAAAAACTGCCAACAGGACATCAATTGCCCGCCCCAGCCCGGGCCCCAACAAATGCCTTAGTATATCCTGGTAATTAGCCGCCTTATGCGCATGGGCCAGGTAAAGCAGCAAAGCACCGCACGCCGAGAAAAGAAAGGTCGCCAAGAAAACTCCTTTGGTTCCATCGGTCCCATAATTTACAAAAAACTGAACTATCTCCTGTCCTGACGCAAACCCAGCCCCGATTACAGCTCCCAGATAACCCATGATCACCATCAAGCGACATTTTATCCCTTTCGCCCCCCTTTCAAAACGGCCTTCTTAATAAATATTCTATTCCTCCCAA
>JBAYYO010000058.1:0-9272 GCA_041672985.1 Syntrophomonas sp.
GGTCCAAAAGTGGTTAAGACGCTCGGGAGTAATAGGGAAAGAAAAGATCCACAGCGTGCGGTTGCTCCAAACGGGCCGGATGCGGACGGCACCGGGCAAAAACTGGATGAATGTTGAGGCCGAACAGTATATAAATATTGATGAACCGGGGTTTGTTTGGAAACCCCGGGTACAGTATGCTCCTTTTATAAAGCTTCTGGGCATGGATAAATACTATCAGGGCCGGGGCAGTATGGAATTAAAATTACTGGCCCTGGTGCCGGTGGTAGAGGCCCAACCGGGTGTGGAGATGGATCAAGGTGCACTGCTCAGGTTTTTGGCGGAGATGATATGGTACCCCACTGCAGCTTTGCATGACTATATTGTCTGGGAAGAAATAGATGAAAATAGTGCTCGGGCCATCATGACCTGGGAAGGAGTCAGCGCGGGCCTGGTATTTCATTTCAATGAAGCAGGCGATATGGTTAGTAGTGTTGGCCCCCGGTATCGGGAGGAAAAAGGGCAATTTATATTGGACGACTGGGGGGGGATTGCCCGCAGTTATAGAGAGTTCAAAGGGATAAGAATAGTAAACCAGTGTGATGTTGTATGGAAATATAAGAGCGGCGATTTCAACTGGCTGCAACTTGAGGTGACCGCCCTTGAATATAATCAGGAGGGTTTGTTTGCCGCCAAAGTTTAATGCTTTCACCAGGCTAATATCAACAAGATGTTTTGGGCCTGTTTACAAGGATTTCAACTTGAGTATATTTTAAGATTTCATTCACAATAAGCGGCTCTCAATATTTTTATTTCTTCAGCATAACCTGGTACATCATTAGGAGTTTCTAAATAGAATGGCAAATGGCGAAGTTGGGGATGATTGATAATATTGATGATCGCTTCTAACCCCAGTGTTCCTTGGCCAATACGCGCATGACGATCTTTGTGGGTTGAGTACGGAGTGAGGCTGTCATTCAAATGAATAGCCTGCAGCTTGTTCAGACCGATTATTTTATCAAATTGCTCCAACACTCCATCCAGGTTGTTAATAATGTCATAACCGGCCGAATAGATATGGCAGGTGTCCAAACATACTCCCATCTTCTGGGCTAAATCTACCCCCTGCATAATCATGTTAATTTCTTCAAAGCTGCGGCCCACCTCGCTGCCTTTACCGGACATCGTCTCCAGAAGAACCAGGGTTGTTTGTTCGGGGCGCAATATCTTATTAAGTAGTTGTACTATGAAGGCAATTCCAATATCCGCTCCTTGTCCAACATGACTGCCCGGATGGAAAGTGTATAAATTATTAGGTAGATGCTCCATGATGACCATATCATCCGTCATTATCAGCTCGGCAAAATCTCTGACATGTGGATCAGCTGAACAGGGATTAAGGGTGTAGGGGGCATGAGCCAAAAGGGGAGCAAATTGATGCTCCTGCGTTAAAGCTAGCAGGGCAGCAACATCCTGGGGATCTAACTTCTTGGCCTTGCTGCCGCGTGGATTGCGGGTAAAAAATTGAAAGGTATTGGCGCCTATGCTTAAGGCCTCTTCTCCCATATGCTTATAACCTTTGGAGGTAGATAAATGACAACCAATATTTAACATTAAATATTTCCTCCCTTATGATAAACGCTTGCGATTCTGTACCTAAACGGGGCAGAGACTAGAAAGAGCCCAGTATGCCTCGAACCAATTGCCGATCTATCTGGCGACCAACTGTATTAACAGCAGTTTTGGCCATTAGGTCAAACATTGAGTCTGCTCTTCAATCCAGGTATTGGTAAGATTATTTCCTCCAGGGTTCTTTTGGGCACATGGTGAACTTGTTCATCATCTCTCCAATATCTGACATCACCAGAGGCATCTATTTCCTCTAGAACCACCTTTTCCTTGGGGTATCCTATCGCTATTACAGCTTCGATATCATAGCTTTTATCTAAATTTAGCACTTCACCAAGCATCCTCTTATTTATGTTTACTAGGAAACATCCACCCAGACCTTTTTCTACTGCACCAAGTAATATGCTCTGGGCTGCGAAGCCCTGATCCTGGGGCAAGCTGGCACCTAGTGAGGTATCCCTAACCATTATAATGAAAGCAGCCGGTTTCTCCCCCTCGGGCGGGCTGTTCCAGTCTTGGAGATATCCTGCCCATGATAAGCAGTCATTAATCTTATTGTTCAGATCCCCGCTGTTTGATAATAGATACTTCAACCCCTGGCGGTTGTATCCCGAGGGGGCCAATCTGGCCAAATCTATCAGTTCCCGCAAGGTGCCCATCGTAACCGCCCGCTCTTGATGGAATCTTCGATATGATCTGTTTTTTGGAATTAATTCCTTAATCATTATTTCACCTCAATTTGTGTACTATAATACACTGACCGGCGCGAAAATAATAGTCATAAGCTGCTCAATCATGCACAAATCGGTACTTCCCTACAAAAACAAGGTTAGGCAAGGATGTCTAAAGGTTGTAAAGGAGGCCAACCCTGATGAGGCAGCGTATTTCTTGGCCGATTATCCAGAGCAGTTGGGACTTTTTAGGGTAGTGGAAAATTTCATGCAGATCATCGACCCTACCAAAGTTGAAGTTGTGAAACCAGTTATTTTAAAATTCAGAAGAGCCGTCGGAAGGAAAGGATGAAAACATATGATATTCGATGTCTCTAATTTTCTCAGAGCTCAGACCCTGCCAATACCTTAGAAATTCAATCTGCCATGGCATTTCCAGTTGTTTTTCCTCAGCGCTCCCCGGGGAATAATCTGTTCCGCCGGTTCTTAATTCCTCAGCAAATACTATTCGAGCCAAAATGGATAATTCTAAAGCCCCCAGAGTTTTGAACAAGGCAATATATTCGTCATCAAACAAGCAGTCTGCTTCCAACACATCAATAAAGTCGCGTAATGAATGGATGCTAGAATTTATTAGGGCAGCTTTTCCCGCTCCATCCAAGCATTCTAATATTTGATCTACCATTAACCTAAAATCCTCATCATCTATGATGTTGCCCTCATTCCATCTAATGTCCACTGGTTGATTTTCTTGGCTATCCAGAATAATTACATTCATGAGGTTGTTATGTTCGAGAGCGCTGCAAAATCTGGGCATCAATAATGCTGGGTATCTCCCTATGTAATTACTGAGCGCCGATTGGTCAATGTTCAGTTCTTCAATTAATGTTTCAATCGCTTGACTTATTAGAGATGAGCAATCAGTTTGATCTAAACCATGAAACTTTTGCTTTAGCAGTTCAAATTGGTGGGGGGAAATCCTTAGATCGTTAGCCTTATTGCCAATTAACACTGAGAAAATAGAATTGGTCAGCAAGACTTCAAATAGGTTAAGCAGGGTTTCCTTATAATCAATACAATATATCTGTCCATAGTTAACTAGCAACTTCTCAACAGAATCAGGGGGAAAAAGACTGCAAAAGTAATTTTCCATAGCTAATTTCTCGAGGTACTGTTCAATGTAGTAAATACCCGTGGTTTCCGTATCATCGAAAAGCAGAGGATAATCCATGCTGGTGATGGTATCCTGGGCGCTGAAGATAGGATCATAGTTGTCAAAAAACGCGGGCAATGCTTCATCAATAGTAGAGTTATACGCATCCAGAGAAATATTGAGCTTGGAATCTACTATCTGCTGAAAGAGTTGCCTGGTTGCCATGCAACAAGAGTTTACCAGTTCAAGACCTTCTTGGTATATATATTCGATATTTTGTATCCGCAAATATTCTGCTGCGTCCCCAGGCTCAGGGAAACCTGATAATCGGGCATCTAGCGAGTACAGAACAGATACCAAAATGCTCTCGGTGGTCTCAACTTTGAGAGACGTAGATTTACCCTGGGTGTACTTAATTATCAAGCCTTTCAAAATAGACAAGATTCCAATCTGAACTTGATCAATAGTGTGCTGATCAATGACTCCAATCTGACTTCCGTAATCAAGCAGGGATAGGGTATAGCGATTTGGCTCGATAGGCGTTTTCTTTGAAAAGGTCATTTTTTCGATGCCAGTATTCATTGCCACATCATTCCTCTTGTAAATAATAATCAGATGATTGTTTTAAAATTCTGGTCAGCAATGCCAGTTCCCTGTTTTTGAGAAGCTCGGTTGAACCTCGGCAGGATTTATCAAAAAAATCTTTCATTATATTTATCAAATCATTGTCACTTATTCTATCTTCAGATTCATTTTTCACATAATAAAAAATATCTACCAGATCAATGATTGTCGATGCATAGTCCTGGCTGTTCATATAAGGTGAATCACAGAAAGTTAGTATCATGTTTCTAATTACATCTATATCAATTTCCACCCGATTATAGTTGCGGAGGGACAGGTTCCCGGCTTCCATAATTTCTCGTGCTTCGTCTGCGGTTAAGATTAAGCCATGCCTTTGGGTTTTCTGGTTGGTCATAAGTACTTGGCAGATTGCAGACTGATTAAGTAATCCCCCCATTGAACGGTATATATCCAGGTATATCATTGGCATAAACCTCACATTCTGCGTAGGAAGAGCAAATAAAGCAAATTAATCTTGACAATATATTGTATTTATGATAAATTATAAAATTGCATTATAGTAGCTTACAAATTATATGTTGCTCAGGGCCGAGTTGTCAAGAGGAGTTGATTCTGATAAATATTTTACAAAGCATTTATTACAAAAGCACATTCAAGACTATTCCAACGGCGAGCAGGTTGAAGTAAGGGATAGCCCACGATGGACTAGGCAGGCTGTTTTTGGTAAAATCGTAAGCAGTAAAAAAGTAACACTATATTAAGAAAGGAAGATTGCGATGACTCAAGCTCCCGTAGTTACAATAGAAATGGAGAATGGCAACAAAATTTTGCTGGAACTTTATCCCGATATCGCACCCAACACAGTCAATAACTTTATTAGTTTGATAAACAAAGGTTTTTATGACGGAACCATTTTTCATCGGGTTATTCCCGGGTTTATGATTCAAGGGGGAGATCCGCAGGGTACTGGTATGGGTGGACCGGGCTACAGCATCAAAGGTGAATTTTCCCAAAATGGTTTCAATAATAATCTGGAACATTCCCGTGGAGTAATATCTATGGCCAGGAGTATGATGCCCGATTCAGCTGGATCCCAGTTCTTTATAATGACCGCCGACTCTCCCCATTTGGATGGGCAGTATGCTGCTTTTGGCAGAGTCATAGATGGGCTGGACACGGTAGATATGATTGTTAGTGTACCCAGGGACCGAAATGACAGACCACGTGAAGAACAGAGGATGAAAAAGGTCACGGTAGATACAGTCGGCATTGAATATTCCCAGCCGCAAAAATCAAAATAACTCAGGAAGAGATAAGATTCCCATTGGCAAGAATTATTTTAGTTGATTCGGTAAAACTATACTTAAAATCTGCCTGGCAAAGCTATTTTGGCAGTTGTATTTTCGCCCTCATACTGATATTATGCAGGGTGAGTACAGATACTATTGAATATCAATTTGTACTGAGAGGAGAATGTTAATGTCAGAAAATAAAGCTGTATTAGTCGAGGTATTGCAGGGCACACAGGCAACGGGGGGAGGATGTAGCTGCTGTTCGGGTGGCTGTGCATCGGAAGCCGATTGTGGTTCACCCAAGGATTTTGCTGATTTGACTGCCCAATTAACGGATGAACTTAAGAAGGTTTACGGCGATAAAGTAGAAGTCAAATACGTGGATGTAGATAAAATGGGACTTGACAACTATCCAATTATGAATCAGGTCTTACAAATGGGTTATCCATATCCGGTTACACTTATCAATGGTCAGCCAAAATTTGCAGGCGGGATAATGACTGCAGAGGTAAAACAGGTTATTGATGACACATTAAAGGGAGAAACCAACTAAAACTAGTCATTGACCGTTGGTCCGGTTGATGCTAATATTATTGCAATTTAATATATTAAAATCCTTTCTTCGGGGATGGGTGAAATTCCTTATCGGCGGTAAAGCCCGCGAGCCTTTGGCAGGATTCGGTGAAATTCCGAGGCCGACAGTGACAGTCTGGATAGGAGAAGAAGGGCCGATGGGTGTGCGTCCAATATTATATGCATGCTCTGGTTTGTGCTCGCTTTTACTTAAAAACCCCGACTTACAGTCGGGGTTTTTTGTTTACTCACTACATCTGGTACAGGAAGAGTTCATTAACAAAGGATGATTTATTATTTCTATTACAAACGATCAAAAATTCATGCAAAGAGCATTGGATCTGGCGGCTAAGGCTATGGGGAGGACCAATCCGAACCCCATGGTTGGTGCGGTTATTGTTAAGGATGGGCAGATTATCGGCGAAGGGTATCATCATCAGGCAGGCACCCCCCATGCTGAAATTCATGCCCTGAATCAGGCGGGTAAATCCGCTGACGGTTCAACCCTATATGTCACTCTGGAACCCTGCAGCCATTATGGCAGAACACCCCCCTGTGCAGATGCTGTTATCAAAGCTGGTATTACAAGAGCCGTTATCGCTGCCCCAGATCCCAATCCCCGGGTAGCGGTCAATGGCATAAAAAGGCTCAGGGAGGCAGGCGTTGAAGTAGAGGTAGGGTTACTTCAGCAAGAGGCCTGTCAGCTTAATGAAGTATTCTTTAAATATATTCGGACTGGAGTTCCGTTAGTGGCGCTTAAAACGGCCATGACCCTGGATGGGAAAATAGCTGCCTGCAGCGGGGATTCCAGGTGGATAACCGGTGAGGCCGCTCGAAAATATGTACATCATTTGAGAAATACTTTTGATGCCATAATGGTAGGTATCGGAACCGTTTTAAAAGATGACCCCATGTTAAATACCCGCTTGGAAGAACCAGATAGCCGGAATCCAGTACGGATTATAATCGATGGAAGACTTAAACTTTCCCCCGACAGTAATATTGCCCGGACCGGGTCTCAACAAAGAACTATAGTGTTTTGTTCGTTTAGCGCTGATATGGATAAACGAACTATTTTGAAAAGTCTTGGACTGGAGGTTATCAGCCTCGATTGTGATCCAGATTTAATACCCCTTGAAACAGTAATAAAAGTTCTGGGTGAAATGGGATTGTGCAGTCTCCTGGTGGAGGGCGGGGGAGAGATTAATGCTTATCTGTTTGAACATGGTTTAATAGATAAAGCTTACTGGTTCATTGCTCCTAAGATTATTGGTGGTCGTCTGGCCCCCTCACCGATAGGCGGACAAGGTATCGAATTTATGAAAGATGCCCGGGAACTGAAATCAATGCAGATCCAGAGATTTGCACAAGATATACTAATTACAGGATATTTCAAGGAGTGGTGATTTGAGTGTTTACCGGCATTATAGAAGAATTAGGAACCGTGCAGGTGCTGAAGCGGGGCAGTAATTCCAGCCAAATCAGTATTCAGGCCAGTAAAGTATTAGAAGACGTGAAACTGGGTGACAGCATTGCTATCAACGGGGTCTGTCTGACGGTGACCAGCTTTGATCGGGAGCATTTCACCGCTGATATGATGGCGGAGACCCTTGCTAAGACTAATCTTAAAGAGCTCGGCAACGGGCAAAAGGTAAATCTGGAGAGAGCTGCACGTCTGGGGGACCGGATGGGGGGACACCTGGTACAGGGCCATGTTGATGCAGTCGGAACGATAGTTGAACAAGAAATTATTGATATTGCGAAGGTATTGAAAATAAAGGCCCCACAGGAAATGCTCGATTACATAGTAGCCAAAGGCTCTATAGCTATTGATGGCATTAGTTTAACAGTTGTGAGCCTATTGGATGATAGCTTTACAGTTTCAATCATACCTCATACGGCCGGAATGACGACGCTGGGTTTTAAAAAGCCAGGAGATACCGTTAACCTGGAAGCTGATATTATAGGCAGGTATGTGGAGAAGTTACTTAAGAGGAGTGGCGGAAAACATAAAACACAGTTAAGCTCAGAGTTTCTAGCCCAACATGGTTACTTATAAAAGGGGAGGATGTACAATGTTTAACACCATAGAAGAAGCAATTATCGATATTAAAGCAGGCAAAATACTGATTATGGTCGATGATGAAGACCGCGAGAACGAAGGTGACATAATCGTTGCTGCCGAAATGAGCAACCCTGATGTAATTAATTTTATGGCCAGTCATGCCAAGGGTCTTATCTGCATGCCCATGACCGGTGAACGTCTCGACGAACTAGAGATTCAACCGATGGTATTGGAAAACACTGACAATCATCAAACTGCTTTTACCGTTTCAGTAGATCACATTTCTACAACAACGGGGATATCAGCTCACGAAAGAGCTGCCACGGTCAAGGCGCTGATTTCTGGGGACAGCCAACCGAATGACTTCAGGAAACCAGGTCATATTTTCCCGCTCCGTTATAGGGAAGGGGGAGTTCTCAGGAGGACCGGTCACACTGAAGGCTCAATAGACCTGGCTAAATTAGCGGGGCTTTACCCGGCCACAGTCATTTGTGAGGTTATGAGTGATGATGGCACCATGGCCCGAGTCCCTGAGTTATTAGAGTTTGCCAAGGAACACGGTATAAAAATTATAACTATAGCTGATTTAATCGAGTATCGCCGCCGTAAGGAAAAACTGATCTTGCGCGTTGATGATACTAAACTTCCGACCCAATTTGGGGATTTTACAGCCATAGCTTATCAATCGCTGCTGGACGGCAAAGAACATCTGGCCTTAGTAAAGGGACAATGGGAACCAGATGAACCGATTCTGGTCAGGGTGCATTCGGAATGCCTGACAGGTGATGTGTTTGGCTCTTATCGGTGTGATTGTGGTGAGCAGCTGCAAACAGCGCTGTCCATGATTGAAAAGGAAGGCAAAGGAGTATTCCTGTACATGCGCCAGGAGGGCAGGGGAATAGGACTGGTCAATAAAATCAGGGCATATAAGCTCCAGGATAACGGCCGAGATACGGTGCAAGCTAATCTTGACCTGGGTTTTCCTGAAGATCTTCGAGACTATGGGATTGGGGCTCAAATTCTGGTGGACCTGGGGGTTAAGAAGATGCGTATGATGACCAACAACCCTAAAAAGATTAAGGGCCTGGAAGGTTATGGAATGGAAGTTGTAGAAAGAGTTTCCATAGAAATGCCAGTTAAGGATGAAAATCGCCGCTATTTACAGACTAAGAAGGACAAGATGGGACATTTATTGACCAGCGTCAAATAATTAGAATTCGTTCAAGATTTTAACATGAAACGTATTCATCACTTATAGGAGGTATGAAATATGGCAAAGGTATTTGAAGGCAAACTTATAGGGGATAACCAACGATTTGGCATTG
>JBAYYO010000059.1:0-9195 GCA_041672985.1 Syntrophomonas sp.
TCATGGTATAATTTAGAATCATTTCTGGTGAAAAATCGGATAAAAGGGGGGTTAGTTATTTATGTGGCAGGAATTCAAAGAATTTACTACGAAAGGCAATGTCATGGACTTGGCTGTCGGCGTAATTATCGGGGGAGCCTTCGGGAAAATTGTGGCATCTCTGGTCGGCGACCTCATCATGCCTTTGATTGGATTGATGATGGGAGGGGTTAATTTTGCTAATTTGCAGGTGCAGATCGGCGATGCAGTAATCAAATATGGAGCCTTCCTGCAGAATGTAGTCGATTTTCTAATTATCGCATTCGTGATTTTCCTGGTGATCAAGGCTGTAAACCGTCTGCGTAAAAAGGAAGAAGCAGTTGAGGCGGTTGAGGAACCACCCGCACCAAGCAATGAAGAAGTCTTACTGGCTGAAATCCGTGACTTACTCAGAAAAGGCTGTCAATAACATTAAGATTGAAATTTTTGTTGAAGCTGTTCCAATATAAATGATTTGCTTTTACCCTCCAGTTGCAGTTCAAAGGCATAATTCAAAGTCTGGCTATAAGCGGGGCCTGGCTCCCAACCCATTTGGATCAAATCCCGCCCCTGCACCAGGGGTTCAATTTTTTGGCCTAAATCTAGTCCCAGGCTGGAGACCTTCTCATAAAACCAGTTTTTTATCTCATTGAAGTCGCGTTCCCCGGTTCGGCCCCTGAAGTCAGCCTCCGCTAATAACAACAGTTCCCGTAAATTGACCCGGTTCACTAATTTCCGGAGCGCCTTATCCGTAACATTAGCCCGGTCTTTGTATAACAAGACAGGGTGCATATGCTCCCGGACCAGTACTGCTGCAGCATCGATGAGTCTCTTGTGATGGGTTAACTCCTGCAGGAAAATGCGCGCCAGTCTTGCACCGCCTACATCGTGTCCATAGGCGGTTACTTTATCCCCGGTTACCCGGGTAGTCGATGGTTTGCCTATATCATGCAGCAGAGCAGCCCACATTAAGGCCTCCGGATAGGATGACTCTGCCTTCAAACGGGCGGCCTGGTCCACTACCAGGAGGGTATGTTCCCAAACGTCACCCTCGGGATGGTTGCGGGGTGATTGCGGGCAGCCTATCAGTTGATAAAGCCCGGGATGCATTTTGGGCAATATCCCGGTTGTTTGCATATAGCGCAATCCTACGGATGGTTGGGGTGCCAAAAAGAGGAGTTTATTCAGTTCATTATAGATTCGCTCCCGGTTAACTGAACTTAAATCGGTAGAGGCTATCAGGGCCAGTGTTTCCGAATGAATGGAAAAACCCAGGCGTGCCGCAAAATGTACAGCGCGATAAGCGCGCAGAGGATCCTGCCCAAAGACGTCATCACTGGTGTGCCTGATAACTGAGCTGTCTATATCTTCGCGGCCACCGTAGAGGTCTATTATTTCTCCACTCAGAACATCCATCATCATAGAATTAATGGTAAAATCTCTTCTGCTGCAAGCCTGGGCAAAAGAAACGCCGGGATCAACCGGGACAGTGAAATCCCATTGCGGGTGCCCGCTTATTTTTAGGACCGGGAAAGACTTGCCAACCAAACGTACAGTTCCATAGGCGGATAATATCGAGTGCAGTTCTTCCCGGCTCAGATAATAGACTTCTATATCAATATCTTCGCCAATGCCAGGACTTGCTTTAAGCAGGTGATCACGTACATATCCGCCTACATAAAATGCCCGGCCACCCTGGGCGGCGATATCATGAGCAATACTCTTCAGCATACAATCACCTCTTATCATTAGTATAATATAGCTTGCCCGGAGACAGCAGATGAATATCTGTAATTTCTAATTATCCGACTTCCACAATTAAAAGTTGGATTGCGTAAGACTTGAAGCATCACGTTTTGCTCCGCCGTCACTCTTCGAGTACGCTTTATGCTTGCCTTCGCTCGCAATTAATGTTGTAAACCGTCTCAAGGTATTTGATGGCTCAAATCCTAAAGCCAAAAGACAGTTTGTCATCTATAGGAAGGGTTTTGTTGCCGCCTATTATGAAGGGGTAGTAACCGCAATGTGACATTTCGCATATAGTTAAGGTAAAGGAAGAGTCTCAAAGCAATGAAGGGCGGGGATCCAGAAGCAAGGTCGACCCAGCAGTACATACTCCCGCAGATGGAGCATATTTCCAGGGATTCGGGGCAAAACTACTAGAAAAAGGAGTAGGTTTATACTATGAACAAATCATCAATTCAGTGGGCGGGGAATCATGAGCACAGATGCGTTCTTTTGCCGCGCTGCGTGATGTGCGATGAGGTACCTCCGGGAGGCATTCGTGATGGCATAAGGCTGAAAAAGGCCTTTATATGCACAAAGTGTGAGCAGAACTTAATTCACGGCGAGGTTGGATCCATTTACTACCACACGATGTTAGAGAAAATAAAAGCCATACTAAAATAAGCGCGTTAGGCGCTTTTTTTTATGGGCGCGGGGACATTTCGTCCGGGGAGCACCAAACTTTGATACAATGAGAACAACTATTTACCAGGCTGGGCAAGCAAAGCTGTTTCTTGCGCAGCGCTAAACAGCAATTAAGCAAGGGAGGGAGAAATAAACATTGTCAGGGCCAACGCCTATCTATACGGCACTAAAAACGCTTATGGAGGTAAAAGGTCTGCGCCTGCATATGCCCGGACATATCGGGGGTAAAAGCATTGCCTCCCCGGAACTGCAAGCATTGGCAGGGCTTGATTATACTGAAATCCCGGGATTGGATGATTTACATCTGCCCCAGGGGATTATTGCCGGGGCGCAGGATCTGCTGGCCCGGGCTTGTGGTGCCAGGCAAAGTTTTTTTCTGCTTAATGGTGCCACCTCAGGTATACATGCCCTCATTATGAGTTGTGGGGAAAATGAGCGGATCATGATACCCAGAAATGCGCACCGTTCTTTTTATGGTGGGATGGTCTTATCCGGTGCGGTTCCCATCTACATACCCTGTGAGCTGGAACCGGAACTGGGAATTGCCGCAGCGGTCAGGGCAGAGAAGATAGACGACCTGCTGCAGATTCATAATGATGTGGGAGCCGTATTTATTACCAGCCCCAGCTACTATGGAACTTGCTGTGATATAGCCGCTATTGCCGCCGTGCTGCAGCGATGGGGAAAAATATTGATGGTGGATGAAGCCCATGGGGCTCACTTTCCTTTTCATCCCCTCTATCCCCACCCGGCCTTGCAGGACGGAGCCGCGGCCGTAGTGAACGGACTGCATAAAACCTGGCCCGTTTTAACCCAGGGTGCCTGCCTGCATCTGGGAGCAAGCTTTACCAATAAAATGAGTCAGGGGGACAGTTCCACTGACTCATTCTGGCGGGACGGGCCGGGACGATATAACCGTCTGGCAGCAGCCTACCACCTTTTAACAACTACCAGTCCCTCTTACCCCCTGATGGCTTGTATCGATCTGGCGCGGGATTTTATGGAAAGGGAAGGGCATTCATACCTGGAGCGGGCTCTGCAATTATCAAGGGAATACAAGCAGCGCCTGGAGTGGATAAAGGGAATTCGATGCTATGGTGACGAATTAACAAACCTACCCGGAGTAAAAGCGGTAGACCCTCTCAAGGTACTAATAGGGGTACAGGGATTAACGCTTACTGGTTATCAACTGGGAAAAATGCTCCGGGAAGAATATAATATACAGGTAGAGATGACAGAGCAGAACCTTATACTAGCCATGTTTTCGTTCTTGCATGAAAGGGAAGACTGGGAGCGATTTTACCAGGCTATAGAAAATATAGCCGCCCGCTATCTGGCAGTGGGGAGACTAAGAGGGCAGGTTTATAAGATGCCCCCGTGGCAAATGATTCTAAATCCTCGCCAGGCCTATTTTGCCGCCAAAAGAAAGGTGCGTCTGCCCGACTGCCGCGGTCAAGTAGCTGGTGAAATGGTAGCCGCTTACCCACCGGGGATACCGTGTCTGTTGCCCGGGGAGAAAATTACCGAGGAGATCTGGGACTACCTTAATTACCTGCAAAAAAGCGGGGCGCGTATTCAAGGCTCAGAGGAAGCGGATCTGGAGCATATTTATATAATAGATTAGAAAAACGTAACAACAGGACCGTGCGAGACCACTGAAAAAGTATCATAAATGTCATCCTGAGGAGCTGCAGGCGACGAAGAATCTCTTCTGGAAGTCCGTAATATTGGACCTTTAGCTAACGAGATTCTTCGCTATCGCTCAGAATGATACGCAAAAGAGCACTCTTTTAGCAGTCTCGGACCATCCCCTTGTTACAGAGGGAGAAGCGATGCAGACTAGAGGATTTTTCATAAGTCTGGAAGGAATCGACGGTTGCGGGAAGACCACCTTGAAGGAAAACTTGCTGGCTCAATTAGGCAGGAGTCACAGCGTAATTGGCATTAGGGAACCGGGTGGCACGGTTATTTCCGAAAAGATAAGGGACATGCTTCTGGATGTTAGGAATAATGGTATAATAGGAAGAACCGAAGCCTTGCTGTATGCGGCCGCCCGCAGTCAGGTAGTTGAAGAGATAATACGGCCCGCCCTGGCCCAGGGCCAGATAATAATAGCTGACCGCTATATGGATTCAACCATTGCCTATCAAGGCTATGGCCGGGGACTAGATCTGGAATGCCTGGCCGATTTGAATCGGATTTGTACCGGGGGTTTAAAACCCGATTTGACATTGTTGCTGGACATCGAGCCACGGGAGGCGCAGAAGAGAAGGAAAAAGGAAATACCTGACCGCGTGGAGCAAGAGGGTTTGGAGTTTCAGGCCCGCGTTCAGGCTGGATACATAGAGCTATGGAAAAAGGAACCGCTTCGCATCAAACGTCTGGATGCCAGCCACACTCCGCAGGAACTGGCAGCAGAGGCGCTGCAGCTGATTGACCTGCTGCCCTGATTTACGGGGACATTTTTAAAAGATGGAGGCCGTTTCGCCTCGGTCAATATCTCTGCTATAGTGTTTCATACATGTAAGGGTGGTAAAATGGACTATTTTTCAGAAATAATAGGGCAGGAGAGAGTCCTGGCAGTGCTCCGCAGAGCTTTGGCAACCGGGGCGATAAATCATGCCTATCTTTTTGCAGGTCCGGCGGGAACAGGGAAAAAAACCACCGCCCTTGCTTTTGCCCGGGCGCTGGTCTTAAGCACGGACCCCCAGGGAGAAATATATTTGCGGGAAAATGCCCATCCTGACTTTATGAGGGTAGAAAAGTTAGAGAAAAAGACCTTAATCGGCATAGAGCAGATAAACCGGGATATGGAACCCTGGTTGGCCTTGAAACCATATCGGGCTTTCCGCCGGGTAGTTATCATAAACGATGCTCAGTTCTTGAGCCTGCCGGCAGCCAATGCGCTCCTCAAGACACTGGAAGAGCCTCCTTCACATGCCGTTATAATACTGGTAGCAGACGAACAAATCTTGCTGGAGACTATCGTATCACGCTGCCAAATGATCAGGTTTGTACCGCTGGCGGAATCCAGTCTGCGTGATTTTCTGCTGCAGCGGGGGGTTGAAGGCCAGCGGGCATCTCATCTGGCCCGGTTGGCGCAGGGCAGTCTGGCCAGCGTGATTCAACTGGCCGAAACCGAAGGATTGGAAGAAATGTGGCGTACGGCCTGGGAGGTTATACAAAACCTGGCTACCGGAAGAGAGATTGAGGTATTTAAATGCGCGGAAGAGATGGAGAAAAATCCGGTTTTAATGGCCGGCCTGTTGACTGCGCTATTGCGTGATATTTATGTTTTCCAGGCCACGGGCCAAAAGGAAAACCTAATAGCAGATAACAACGTGCCGCTGTATGAGCAATTCAAGCGTCTTGACATAGAGAAGGTTAAAATCGCCCTCATGAAAATAGACGAACTGAGTATACAATACCGTGGCCCGGTAAGATCCCTGCTGCTGAGCATAAACATTTCCTATCAGCTTCAGGATGTATTAAAATAAGAAAGGACTGGAGCTGGGTTTGAAGCCCGTTAAGCTCTGCATTCCTCTGAATCCATGCAGTGGTGGCTCAATAGAACAGACGGGGGATAGATTAACGTACAAAAATGAGGGAGGTAATCTCTTTGGCATTGGTAGTGGGGGTCAGGTTTAAACCCGCCGGCAAACTATACTATTTCGATAATGCTGACCTTGATTTGCAGGTTGGAGATGCAGTCATCGTTGAAACCGCCCGCGGGATTGAACGCGGCATGGTGGCTATAAATAAAAGAGATGTAAGCGAGGACCGATTAGTCTTGCCGTTGAAAAAAGTAATCCGCAAGGCGGATGAAGAAGACGAACAAACTTACTGTCAGAATAAAGCCAGGGCCGCCGAAGCCCTGGAAATATGCCGGGGAAAAGTCCAGATGCACAATCTCCCCATGCGGTTAATAGATGTGGAATACACCTTTGATAAGGGTAAAATTATCTTTTACTTTACTGCTGAGAGCAGAGTTGACTTCCGTGAGCTGGTCAAAGATCTGGCCTCCATTTTTAAAACCCGGATCGAATTGAGACAAATCGGGGTGAGAGATGAAGCCAAGATGTTGGGTGGAATAGCCACCTGCGGTCGGATCCTGTGCTGTAATAACTTCCTGGGGGAATTTGCCCCGGTCTCCATTCGTATGGCCAAGGAACAACATCTTTCCCTCAACCCTACCAAAATATCCGGTATATGCGGGCGCTTGATGTGTTGCCTCAAATATGAGTCGGAGATGTATGATTCTAAAAAACCGGAGGGCAAAAAACATGGAAAAAACAGTACAAGAGTTGAAGAGCTTGATCCGGGACTTGATTCTTGAGTTAGGAGACCTCAAAGAGAGGGTGACCCGGTTGGAAGAAGAGGGAGCTCCTGAACCTTTAGTAATGAGCCGATCCAAAGCTGACATAATAAAAATGCAGGGTGAAGGTTATGAGCAACTGGGAAGAATATATAAGGAAGGCTATCACGTCTGCCCGGTCGCATACGGGGAACCGCGCCGGGATGGGTGTCTTTTTTGTATAGCCTTTATGAATAAGGAGTAAGCGCCGGTGGAAGACAGGAGAGCAATCCTTAAGGAAGACGAGACCCTTGACGACCTGATACTGGGCAATTTACAGCTTATTCAGCCCACCCATGGCTATCGTTTCTCGCTGGATGCAGTATTGCTGGCCCATTTCCCCGAGCTGGCCGGAGTGAGTCGAGTTGTTGATCTGGGCACCGGCAGCGGGGTTATTCCTATTTTGCTGACAACACGAGAGCCCGAAATAAGGATAACCGGCCTGGAAATACAATCGGCTATGGTAGACAGAGCCAGGCGGAGCGTTGGCCTGAACAAGCTGGAAAATAGAATTGAGATCATTCAGGCTGACATAAGGGATGTAAAAAAGACACTAACCGGGGGGAGTGCTGAGCTGGTCTTAAGCAACCCCCCTTTTTGGAAAAAAGGAGAGGGTCATATAAGCGCCAACCAGGAGGAAGCGACAGCTCGCCACGAGTTAAACCTGACTCTTGAAGAATTGGTATATGCGGGGGCTCATCTACTGGTACAGGGCGGCAAAATGGCTATTATTCAACGGGCGGGGAGATTAGAGGAAGCCATGGAAGCCTTCCGTCGTCACCGGCTATTCCTCCACCGGCTGCGTCTGATACACTCCTTTGCAGATCGCAATGCCACCCTGGTGCTGTTAGAAGGCAGGAAAAACCGGCCGGGAAATCTAAACATCCTGCCGCCGCTGGTGATATATACCCAACCGCAGGAATATAGTGAGGAGATTAAACAGCTTTACAGGGAGAGATAAATGACAGGAAAACTATATGTATGCGGGACGCCCATAGGTAATCTGGAGGATGCCAGTATCAGGCTGTTAAAGACCCTGCGTCAGGTTGACATGATCGCCTGTGAAGACACCCGCCATACCATCAAACTATTAAACCGCTATAAAATTAAAAACAAACTGATCAGCTACCATGAACACAGCAGTCCCCGGAAGGAGCAATACATTCTGGAGGAATTGGCACGAGGGAGCCATATTGCGCTGGTATCAGATGCAGGTATGCCTACCATATCCGATCCCGGGGAAGGATTAGTACGTCAGGCTATCGCCGCCGGCATTGAGGTGGAAGTCATCCCGGGACCATCAGCCTGCACCGCTGCGCTGGCTGTCTCTGGATTGGACAGCTCATCATTTGTCTTTGCAGGATTTTTGCCTCCCAAAAGGGGCAAGAGGCGAGAAATACTGGCCGCTTTAAAAAAGGAAGCCAGAACCGTCATACTGTATGAAGCGCCCCATCGTCTTCTACATACGCTGGAGGATATCGCCGCCGTGATGGGAGACGGGCAGCCCCTAACGGTGGTCCGCGAGCTTACCAAGGTACACCAGGAAGTCAGACAGGGATCAGTAAGAGAAGTGGAAGAATATTACACAGAACATCCGCCGCGCGGTGAAATATGCCTCTTGCTGCCGGTGCAGGAGGAGCAAGCCGTTCCCATTGATATGGATCAGATCGTCCAGGAAACGGCGGAACTGATAAATAGGGGGGTTGAAAAAAAAGAGGCTTTCAAAATGAAAGCCCGTGAGTATAAGGTCCAAAAATCGACAATTTATAAACAGTTTACGGATAGATGACCAACCAATAGACTACAATTAGACGATCTGTTTGGCCAGTTCAACCAGACAACTCTTACAAAGGTTTTTGCCTTTGTAATTAGCGACATCTTCGGCATTGCCACAGAAAATGCAAGCTGGTTCATACTTCTTCAAGATTATCTTTTCACTGTCCACATAGATCTCTAAAGCATCTTTTTCTTCGATTCCCATTGTGCGTCTCAACTCAATGGGGATTACGATTCGGCCTAGCTCATCTACCCTTCTTACTACACCAGTTGATTTCATCATATATTGCTACCTCCTTTTTCTAATATTCCAATCCCAATGAAAAGATACCAAAATTGGCAGAATAAGTCAAGCTTTTTTCAACAAAAAAACCTAAAAAATTAAAAAAAGTACCTTTTTGTTCATCCGAAACCATTTTAGAGTAGAGGATAAGAGCTTCTTTTTGTGGTAAACTATACAGAATATACCGTGATATTGATGGAGGTATGAAGCGGCTATACTTTAAAGCATAATATGATATAATAGTATATAGTAAAAAACTATTGGAGGCAAAATATATGAAGCTATATACTATGAAAGATGTAATGGAGATTCTAAACGTTACCCGCATGACACT
>JBAYYO010000060.1:0-9111 GCA_041672985.1 Syntrophomonas sp.
AATAACCGTCTCAATCGGGGTTAAAAGTGGGGGGGTAACCGCTGGAGACTCGTTTACTGCGGAGCTGTCACCAGTAGCAGCCGTATCAGGGGAGGAAGGGGTTTCCTTATTAACAGACTCACCCATGGTTGGAAGCGCAGTTGGTTTGTCAGCCATTTGTTTTAGGGCCAAGGCAGACATTCCCCCGACTACCAGCAGGCCGATAAGGATTAGGAGTATTATTGATTTTTTGGGGCCTTCGGGAGTGTTATCCAGCATTTCAAAAGTATCATCTATCTTACTCATTAACCTTTTCCTCCCAGAATGTATTTTGGTATGGTGACTATCTGTCGGATGCGCTGGTTGGCAAACTCCAGTTCAAACCAAGGGGACGAAACAGGCATGGAAAAAACAACCCTGCCGGGCAATCCATCCTCATATTTCTTCAATATGTTACCCTGTGCATCGTAAATAGTGCCATTGGGGGCAACAATTTGATGATGCTTTATTACCTCTGTAAATATCTTGAGCAGGTCCTGCAGGTCGCTTGCAATCATGTGATCCCAGACATTAACATAAGTTTTAGTGTCGAGGGAGGTTAATTCCTGTATTTTATTCTCATCGATTTCATCCCCGATGCCTACCAATATACACTTGACAAGATTGCGCTTGTCCGCCATGATTTCCTGGGCCAATCGAATGGTATACTGCTTGAGTTCTGGCAGGTCATCGATTTGGCCATCAGTGATAAAGACAAACATCCCCCCAGGAGCATCGCGGTATTTTTCCGCAAAGTATTTTACCGCCGGCAGCAACCGGGAGTTGTAGCCAAACATCATCGTGTCAGGGCCGTCTATGGTCAAAATTGCCGCTTCATCCTCCTTTATGTCTCCTACCATCTCAATATCAGCACCATTTCCGCCGGCCCAATAGATGAGCGAAGTCTCTCCATCTATATCCATATGGGCGGAGAGATAACCAACAAACTCTGGCGCCAGAAAATCCATGGTATTGGGGGATAAGCTAACTAAACCACGCTCTACGGCATCATTAACGGCAGCCCGTTGAAAAGATTTTACCTTGCGGCCATCACGATTTTCTCTGGTAACCCAGCCTTTTTTCTTATACTCCTGGGCAATATCGTCGGGAATATTACCCACCATACGCCGTCCGAAGACTTTCTTCATAGAAGCACTGGAATCCATTGCTACCCCGGTTTTCCAGACTTTAGCCAGTTGCTTCTGGGGTTCCATTAACAGGGTAAATTGAATCTGGAAGTTATCGCCGCTTTTTCGTACATTAACATTACCAAACTCTTTAGCTGTTTCCAGAGCGGTAATGGTAAATTCGAAGTCAGATGCCAGACTGACTGCAAAAATATCGTTGTCTGTTGACATGTTACGCCTCCATCTATAAATGCAAAAATTATAATCTTATTGATTTGAGTGGGCAAGCATAATTAACTCAAGGCATGCGGTCTATATTAAACCTGATTTCATTGATCAAAGCTACTTAAATGGGATGATTGAGGTTAGGGCCCCTTCTGTTTATTTTAGCACTATTCGGCACGGAAGAGATAAAAAGAGCACCATTATATCAAATATTCTTTGCATATTATGATTTTTGCTAAAGAAACATACTTTATAATCCTGGAGAGCAATACTAGTAGGGTAAACGGGGGGTTGGAAAACATAGGGGTTACCGGTATAATAAGCCTAATGTCGCGTGGCGGAACGAGAATTCATATGCGGGTTGGCGCAGATTAACGGACACGAGGATTATTTCTCTGTCATAAAGCGGTTGCCAGGGAGGAATTTTGGGTGGATGATTATAATAAATTCGAAAAGCAGCTGGTGGGGCAGTTAAATGAACTGCGGCAAAGAATAGTTGAATACAAAACGTTGGATTCCCAACATATACGGTTGACCCAAAAGGCCTTACAGGAGAGCAACAGGCTGTTTCAACGCGTTGCCGAAGCGGCTAGCGCTTTACAAAGCGAAATAGATAAACGGCTACAGGTGGAGGAAGAATTAGAAAAGGAACGGCGCCGGCTTTTCTCAGTGCTGGATTGTTTGCCCGCTCACGTTTATCTTCTTGGGCCCGACTACTTGTTCCGTTTCTCCAACCGGTTTTTCCGGGAAGAGTTTGGGGAGCCTGGATCAAAGCCCTGTTATGAAGTATTTAGTGGCCGAACAGAACCCTGCGAACAGTGTGGAGTATTTATACACGGTAAAAGTATTGAAGTTAATCAGGTTGAATGGAGTAACCCCGATGGACGGACGTATTTGGTTTATGACTATCCGTTCTCTGATGTGGATGGGACCCAACTGTTGCTCGCCTTCGGGTTTGATGTTACTGAACAGAAGCAAATGCAGGAGGAGTTGATTCTCTCGGAGGAACGCTTTTCTAAAGCATTTATGGCCAGTCCTTATGCGATGGCCATTAATACTCTGGAAGAGGGCGAATTTATTGATGTCAACGATAGTTTTTGCGGCTTGGTAAAAACTAACCGAAAGGAGACGCTGGGGAAAACCTCGTTGGAATTAGGATATTGGCTGGACCGCCAGGACGTTTCTCAAATTAGACACAAGATTATTAATAACGAGCCGATCCGAGAAATGGAAGTCTATTTTCGCCGCAGCACCGGAGAAGAGCGGCTGGGGTTGTATACTGGCGAAAGGTTTGATACCAAAGGCGAACCATGTATACTCAGCATAATGACGGATATAACCCATCGCAGAGAAATGGAAGTTGAGATGATTCGCCTGGAACGACTGGGACTAGTGGGAGAAATGTCTGCCAGCATAGCTCATGAAATCAGGAATCCTATGACAACAGTACGGGGCTTTTTGCAGATTCTCAAAGAGGATGAAAAGTACATTAATGAGAGCGAATATTTTGAACTGATGATCGAAGAGCTGGATCGGGCTAATTCTATAATAACGGACTTCCTTTCGTTGGCCAAAAATAAAATGGTGGAGCTAAGGGCTGTAAATATAAAGTCAATTCTAGTGAATATGATGCCTTTGCTGCAGGCTACGGCTGTAGTCAATGGCCAATATATTCGCTTAGAAGCGGAAGAGGTTCCCAACCTGCTCCTGGATGAGAAAGAGATCCGCCAACTCGTTCTTAATCTATTTAATAATGCTTTGGAAGCAATGCCGGAGGGGAGAGCCGTAATTATACGAACCTATACCAAAGATGGAAATGTGATATTGGCGGTTCAGGATGAAGGTTGGGGTATAGATACGGAGTTATTGGAGAAATTGGGGACCCCATTTTTTACGACCAAAGACCAGGGTACAGGTCTGGGATTGGCGGTCTGTTTCGGCATTGCCGCCCGACACCAGGCCAAAATAGAGATAGAAACCAGTCCCCTCGGCACGACGTTTTTTGTCCGCTTTCCAATTACTTAAAAATCAGCATTGGTTGGGTCAAATCTCCTGGTTGGAAAGACTTGCGCCAGCATTCGTATATACCTGTGCTATAATAATAGCGCGAATAAGAGCGAGGAGGATGTGCCATGGAAGAGAAAGACAATAATATTGAATTGATGCGGCAAGTTATCGAAAAAAAGAAGCAGAAAAGCGCCTCCCAGGGGAGTATCAAGCGGGGACCGGATGATCGATTTGGCACCACCAGCCCCAGTAATAAGAAACAGAAAAAAGGTGGACTTCCACCCAAATAAAAAAGAGCATGACAGGGGGTTTGCGATTGATTCGGGAACCCCATCCGTATTTAATGTTATATGCGTCGACAACCCTCCCGGCTGCCGTTGAACCGTTAGCCTATCCGTTCCAGAGCATGCTCGCCGCCGAGGCAATCATCAACACGCCCGTCAGGCGAATAAACAGCACAAAATATCTTATTCCCACCCGCTTATAATGCTTAAGTGCCATAATTCCCTGAGGGGCTATAATTAATACTGCTCCCATTAAAGCCAGCATAATTGGTGCAACTACGGTTACATAAAAAGGATTGTCGGTCAGCGCCTGCAATATAAAAGGACCCAGGTAGAGCAGCAGCCAAATCATAACTACTATCATATATTTCGGGGCGAATTTGTTATAGGAGCTGGAAAAAGAGTGGATGTTTTGCTTGCAGGCCTCGTCACAATAATCCAGTTCGGTGGTTTTTAACTTGCCGTTATTCCAGATACGTATCGCGGTCTTTTGGGCAGCTCCCTGCTTTTTGCAATAGTCACAGCGTGCCATTTCATCTACCTCACTTATTAAAACTCTACATAGTGCAAGTCCGGACTGATATACTAATTATAACTATGTTCATTGTAAATAGATAATTATAATTAATATAGAGCAGGTACAGGCAAAAATTTTTGTCCAGTCCAAATTGAAACATTATGCCATTTGACACCATTTCGTGAAAATGGTAAAAAGGGCAATGGGGCTTGTTGGCTCAACCTTGACGCTATATTTACATGAGCCCTCAGTCAAGGTTATTAATGAGACCTGCCTTAAACATGGAGCGGCAGAGTTGATGGCAGCTAACATCGGAACTGATCATTGAGGCCCGCCTTAAGTATAGAGCGATCATAGTTGACCCTGATGGGAAGGTTATAGATAAAAAGAAAATAAAAGGGAGATATCAGAATGAACATGACCAGCGCACCGTTACCAACCAATTTTATTCAAACGATTATCAATGAAGACCTAAAAGACAATAAAAATGGAGGGCGGGTGCACACTCGATTTCCACCGGAGCCCAATGGCTATCTGCATATTGGCCATGCCAAGGCTATTTGCCTGAACTTTGGCTTGGCGGCAGCCAATGGAGGTCTTTGTAACCTGCGTTTTGATGATACCAACCCCAGTAAAGAGGAAGTCGAGTATGTGGAATCAATCCAAGCTGATGTTAAATGGCTGGGATTTGACTGGGATGACCGCATGTTTTATGCATCCGACTATTTTGACAAATTGTATGAATACACGCTCGCGTTAATTAAAGCAGGACACGCTTATGTTTGTGACTTAAGCGCCCCGGAAATCAGACAATACCGGGGCACCCTGACCGAACCGGGTCAGAATAGCCCTTATCGCAACCGATCCATCGAGGAAAACCTGGATCTATTTGAGCGCATGAGGGCAGGCGAATTCCCCGACGGAGCCAGAGTGCTGCGAGCCAAGATTGATATGGCCTCGCCCAATTTGAACATGCGTGATCCGGTGCTCTACCGTATTCTGCGGGCAGCCCACCATAGGACGGGTGACAAGTGGTGTATATACCCAATGTATGATTATGCCCACCCGCTTTCAGATGCTATAGAGAATATTACCCATTCGGTTTGTACGCTGGAGTTTGCCGATCACCGACCATTGTATGACTGGGCGTTGGACAAGGTTGATTATTCGCAAGAAGCAGATGGCCGGCCCCAGCAGATTGAATTTGCCCGCCTCAATCTATCCTATACGGTGATGAGCAAACGTAAACTGCGGGAATTAGTCGAGCAGGGGTATGTGAACGGTTGGGATGATCCCCGCATGCCTACCATATCGGGTTTGCGCAGAAGGGGTTATACTCCGGAGTCTATTCGTGACTTCTGTGAACGCATTGGGGTTGCCAAGCGGGATAGCATGGTTGACATTGCCCTGCTGGAACATTGTATTCGCGAGGATTTGAATCTTAATGGACCGCGGGTTATGGCAGTGCTGCGGCCTTTGCGTATAATTATAGACAACTATCCCGAAGGGCAGGTGGAATGGCTGGATGCGGAAAATAACCCGGAGAATCCTGACATGGGGTCTCGAAAAGTTCCTTTTTCCCGGGAGCTATTTATTGAACAGGAGGACTTTATGGAGGACCCGCCCAAAAGGTTCTTCCGCCTTGCTCCGGGTCGTGAGATCCGGCTTAAGAGCGCTTATATAATCAAATGTGAGCAGGTGGTCAAGGATGAGAACGGAGCTATTGTAGAACTGCATTGCACCTATGACCCGGAAAGCCGCAGCGGCGGGGCTACCAGTGGCCGTAAAATCAAGGGAACGTCACACTGGGTTTCGGCACCCCATGCCATAAAAGCTGAGGTTAGACTATATGAACACCTGTTTTTGCACGAAAATCCCGATAGTGAGGAAGAGGGGGCTGATTACAAAGCTAAATTGAACCCCAATTCATTGGAGGTTTTAAGCTCATGTCTGGTTGAGCCCAGCCTGGCAGGAGCAGAGCCTGGAAGCCGTTACCAGTTTATGAGACAAGGATATTTTTATATTGATCCGGTGGCTTCATCCCCAAACTTACTGGTTTTTAACCGGATTGTATCATTGCGGGATACATGGGCCAAGATCCAAAAAGGAAGTTAGAAAGCAGAGATTGACCCCGGCAAGCAGAGAAATGTATACTTCATCCCAACGAGATTAGCGTATACAGAGCACCTTGGAAGCAGCCCCTTTGATTTGGGAGGAGCTGCTTTTGTGCGATCACTTCGAGATTTGACAGTGAAAAAAACGGGAAATACGGGTATAATTACAGGTGATATTGTTGAGGTGGAAAGGATGTCCTTATCGCGCTGGTTTTCTGTTATCATGTATTAACTTGACCACAAACAAGATAAACAAAGTTGTGAGCATCGTTGCAGCAATCCTTCCTTAAATAAATGCCCGCCGCTACCGTAGATAGGGGTCTAAATATGAGGATAGGTATTTGTTGCCTGCTTGTCAAGAGCAACCGAACTGAGCCCATAATTCAGCCGGGCCGGATATGATTGGTTTTATCACCATACATACAGAAGAAGCCTTATGCACCGGGAATATCACCTGTTTCTATCACCATACATAAAGAAGGAGCCTTTTACTTATGCAATTACATATTCTGGCCAGCGGAAGTACTGGCAACGCGGTTCTTATTGAGATGGGGGGCAGGAAACTGCTAATTGATGCCGGCATCAGCAACCGGCGTATTGAGCGCGGACTAAGCGCGGTCGGCATCCAGATCGCTGATTTGGATGGGGTATTAATAACACATGAACATTCTGACCATATTAAGGGTATACAGGTTTTGGTAAAAAGACACCAGTTGCCAGTTTATGCCCGACCTGCCACCTGGGCAGCCATGCCCGGACAGGATAAGATCCCCCGCGAACTTCGCCGGGAACTGGGCGAAAGCCTGGATATAGGAGCCTTGAAAATTGTTCCCTTTTCAATTTCACATGATGCGGCGGATCCGGTAGGTTTCTGTTTTTATTATAAAAATATCAAATGGGTGCTGGCGACTGACCTGGGGATGGTTACCCGCGGGGTAGCTGAGGCGCTGGCTTATGCCGATGTGGCGATCCTGGAGTCCAATCATGATCTGGAGATGTTGAAAACAGGTCCTTATCCCTCTTTTTTGAAACAACGCATCAAAGGCAAACAGGGTCATTTGTCCAATCATGATGCGGGGCAGATCCTGGCGCATATTCCCCGGCAGCGATCGATGCAGGTATTCCTGGCCCATTTAAGCCAGCAAAACAATCTCCCTCATCTGGCGGAGAGGACTGTGAGCGATGCTCTGTGCAGCTGCGGATGCGAGGTGGGGGAGGACATAATTCTTCATCGCACCTACCCTGATCGCACGGTTAGCCTGATCAAATAAGACATATCTATAAACGGGGGAGGTAAATATGCCACTCATGAATACTGGCTCTCAGCTGGTGAACGTGCTATTTGTTTTAAATATTATATTGGCCTTAATGGTAGTTGCTTTTGAACGTCGCAAACCAACTGCAACGCTAAGCTGGCTGCTGGTAATGCTTTTTCTGCCCGGTTTTGGATTTATATTATACTTGTTCTTGGGTCAGGATCTGCGCAAGGAGCGGTTGTTCTACATTAAGGAAGGTGAAGAGCGCGAACTTTATCCCCTGGTGAAACAACAGGATGAGTCTTTTCATAACAACCAGTTGATATCTCGCAATAGTTGGATCAACGATTATAAGGAGCTTGTTCACCTGCACCTTAAAAATCAGGCCGTATATACCGAGGATAATAGTGTCGAAATATTTGTAGATGGGCATGCCCTATTCCAAGATATGAAGGCTGCCCTGGAGCGGGCCCAACAGTATATACATCTTGAATACTATATTATTCGCAATGATAATCTGGGCAGGGCCATACGAGATATACTGATTCGTAAAGCGCGCTCCGGGGTGGAGGTTAAACTGCTCTACGATGGTATGGGCTGCATGCATCTGCCCCGTAATTTTTTCCGGCCTTTAATCGAGGCGGGAGGGCAGACGGCTATTTTTTACCCGCCGCTCTTTCCTTATATTAACTTGCGGGTTAATTACCGCAATCATCGTAAACTATGTTTGATTGATGGAGAGGAGGGGTTTGTAGGGGGATTTAATATCGGGGATGAGTATTTGGGGATATCAAAGCAGTTTGGATTTTGGCGCGATACCCATATACGTATCAGGGGCAGTGCGGTGGATGACATGCAATTAAGGTTCTTGTTGGACTGGAGGTATGCAGCCCGGGACAACTTCATTATCGATGGCAGGTATTTCCCGGCTCGGAGCAGACAGGGCAGCACCGGGATTCAGATTGTATCGAGCGGGCCGGACTCCAAGTGGAGTGCTATTAAGAACGGATATGTGAAAATGATTAACAGCGCCCGTTACAATATTTATCTGCAGACCCCCTATTTTGTGCCCGATGACAGCATACTGGAAGCCATGAAAATCGCAGCCCTGTCAGGGGTGGAGGTTTGTTTGATTATTCCCGGCAAACCGGATCACCTTTTCATTCACTGGGCATCTCTCTCTTACGTAGGGGAACTATTAGAGGCGGGGGTCCGCTGTTATACATACAATCGAGGCTTTATTCACAGCAAAATGATGGTAGCGGATGGGCTGATCAGCTCAGTAGGTACCGCCAATCTGGACATAAGAAGCTTCGATCTAAATTTTGAAATTAATGCCTTCATCTATAATGAAGAGGTTAGTCAACGACTAAAAACCGTTTTTCTCAAAGACTTGCAGGATTGCACTGAGATTACCATCGAGGGATATATGGCCAGATCGGTGTCGGTGAGGATTAAAGAAGCGTTTTGCCGTTTGTTATCACCATTATTATAGTCTGGCTTCTTGACGGTACGGGGCGATTGAAGAGGAACCCTGGCATTCATAATTACCGATGGGAATTC
>JBAYYO010000061.1:0-9088 GCA_041672985.1 Syntrophomonas sp.
GGGTAATAGGTAAGCCTGTGCTTAATTTTCAAAAAATATTTCATAGTATAACAAAACCTCCTATATTCGAAACGGGTGATTCTGGAGATAAAATATTATTACCGTTTTCAGTACAGACAGGAGATGCATGATGAATCACATTTTAATCGTGGAGGATGATGCCGCCCTAAGCAACGGCATTGTCCTTGCCTTAAAAGATGATAATTGCGCCTTCGTGCAGGCGTTTGATATTGATACTGCCAAGAAACAGATGAAAAGCAACTCCTTTGATTTGGTGATATTAGATGTCAATTTACCGGATGGAAACGGTCTTGACCTTTTAGCTGAGGTTCACAGGACATTGGCTTGGCCTGTTATTGTCCTGACCGCCAATGATATGGAAACTGATATTGTAACAGGTTTTGAGCTTGGTGCGAATGATTACATCACAAAACCTTTCAGCCTTATGGTGCTGCGGGCACGAGTAGGCGTCCAACTACGCAAGGGCAGGCAGCAGCTTTCCGGCACTGTACAGATTGACAAGTTTTCCTTTTCCTTTGAAAAGATGGAGGGAGAGACGGCAAACTCGTTGAACTTAGCAAAACCGAGCAGAAATTGCTCCGGGTTTTAATAGAGAACAGAGGAAATACCATTTCCCGTGCAGATTTGGTAGACAGGATTTGGACAGATGGTGCGGAGTATGTTGATGAAAACGCACTGTCTGTTGCGATTAAAAGACTAACATTAGTAATTTTATAAATATTAGCTTTTTGTTTATTATAGTTATGATAATAAATTTACCCCACATAATTGTGCATAAAAATTAGCTTAATAATACATCGATCGTGAGAAATGGAAGGCAAGCGACTGGTTGTTATCGGTCCCAAGTATGGAAAGCCTGGGAATAGTCTTTAGGTTATGATGGAGGACAACCATGAATCAAAGTGAAATCAAAATCGGAAAGAAGTATCGACATTTTAAAGGTAATGAATACCTGATTCTGCATCTGGCCAAACACTCTGAAACCATGGAGCCTCTGGTGGTTTACCAGGCGCTGTATGGTGATTATGGTGTCTGGGTCAGACCTCTTGAAATGTTCCTGGAAAAAATAGAAGTCAAAGGCATCATGGTTAACAGGTTTGATGAGATGGAGTAACCTGACATCGGTATTGTTGCGTGCATTCAAAGGAAGCAGATTGCTTGGGCTAACACGCTCAGACAGTGTAACCTGACATCGGTATTGTTGCGTGCATTCAAAGGGCCGAAACTGCTCCGTTCACTTAAATTCACTACCCATGCCTCACACAAAATTATATAGCAGAGCCATGGTTGCGATTCCAACTAACAAACTATAGAAAAGGCTTCTGGTCTTAATGGCGACCAGCAGCGTGGGTATGAAGACCCAAATATACCGGTTATGAATGCTTATATCGATGTCTCCCTCCGGCGCCAATACACTTAAAGCTGTCAAAGCACCTAAAACTGCCGGGGCTACAAAGGATAACCACCGTTTTAGCGGTTCAGGAAATTCATAGCGAGAAAACAGCGCTACCGGCAGGATACGTGGCAAGAGAGATACCAGTGAAACGCCGATGATCATGATCCAAATACTAGTCCCGCTCACTGATTAACACCCCCAAACTAGCCGCAATAATCGTCGCAATAACGATATTAGACAAATTCCCCATAGTAGTCGGCACTAGATAGCCAATCAGCAAACAAAACAATGCTGAAGATACGGCCACAAAAACGTCTGATTTACGTTTGATCATAAAGACCAATAAACAGATATACATAGCCGGCAAAGCAAAGCCCAGGCCTAAACGATCCGTATTGCCAATATAACTGCCCAGTATGGCCCCCAATAGAGTACTGGCGATCCAGCCAACATGTGAGCTTAGATTAAGGCCGGCCATATAGGAGGCGGTGGGCGGATGATCCTGATAGCGGTTCATCGCTACTGCATAAGTCTCATCGGTCAATCCATAGGATAGAAGGCTGCCAATCGCAGTTGGAACTCGTCCCTTGAGGTAGGGAACCAACGATGTAGAAAACAGTAAATACCTTAAATTTACTAAAACATTCGCCAGGATAATAGTGAATACTGCCCCTCCCGCTTGCATGACCCCAATGGCGATATATTGCCCGGCTCCTGTAAAACACAGGACCGACATCATTGTAGCCTGAATGATTGACATGCCTACCTCATTTGCCAGCACTCCGAAAGCAAACCCCAACGGTAAATAGCCCAAAATGATTGGGATTGAGTCATTGATTCCTTGTTTCAGTTCTTGCTTTTGCATATGTATCTCCATCCAAAATGTAGCTTTTATATTTTCATCCAGAACCAAGTAAATCCTTAGCCTCCAGACAGTACTCAATTATAACAAAAGACCTTCTCTGATAGAATACCCCAGCCTCACTCAGACCTTTGGGTCGTAAGGATAAATTAGCAATGCCGCGCGTAGTAGCCAATGGATCGTTGAGGGGCAAAAGAAGAGTATATAAGGGTCAACGGGTGAGAAGACGATGGGGCCAGGGAAGATAACAAATTTTATAATTTTGAATTTTGGTGATAAATAACAAGGATTCCCAATATAGCTGTCGAAATATGAAAATAATTACATTGCTGGATGATGTTTGAGGAGGTCCTTTTTTAATACAAAGAAATATCTCAAATGTACCCAGTATGTATTGTTGGCTTAGAATATGGAAATGGTGGTTGTTGGCAGAAATACTTAGGGAAAATTTCGGCTACCTTGAACCAGAATGGGTAGAGGAGAACTCCTATTGGAGAAGAAGAGGTTATGCCGAGTTTGTCTATATTAGGCGAAGTTTATTTAATTTAATTTTGAAATTGAATGCATTAATATTTCTATTCAAAAATATATCGAAAAAATTGAAGAAAGGATGCTTGGTAATGGCTGGCATTAGCGTAAATATTAGTAATTGTAAACTTGGCTAGTGCCGTTGCGAAATACCAGGCAATCATCATATTGATGTAATACTCCTCTGAGCTGAGACCTGCGAGTGAGTGACACGGGGACGGGGTTGTCGTCAACATCGAAAAAGTTTTGATCATCCATATACCTATTAGGCTATTAACACGAGTGCTTGGAAATATGGGATGCGAATTATTTGTATTTTATAAAGGAGCACATACATGAATATTACACTTCGAATAGAGAATGAGAAAGAAGCTGTTCTGCATGAAAGAATTATCAGAACGATTAAAAGCGTCTTCCGAGATTGATTATATTTTTTCGTCAGTGGATATTGCATCAAAGGACGATTTTGAAGAAATCCTGAATCTTCAGAAACTTGCTTACCAAAGTGAAGCAGCCGTCTATAATGATTATGGAATACCGCCACTTATTCAAACCTTGGGAGGGCTCCAGGAAGAGGCAAAAAACTCAATTATCCTTAAGGCGGTTGAAGACCGAAAAATTGTCGGCTCCGTCAGAGCCTTTGGAAAGGATGGAACTTGTTATATAGGGAAATTGATAGTTCACCCGGATTACTCCAACAAGGGAATAGGGAAAAAACTCATTGCTGCCATCGAAAAGTGCTTTGCAGGATTTAGATACGAGCTTTTCACTGGCCATCTGAGCCAGAAGAATCTTGCGTTTTATCAAAAGCTTGGTTACAAAATATTTAAGACTGAAAAAATTTCTGATGAATTGCAGTTTGTTTATATGGAGAAGGAGAGGAGTGGCTGGAAAATGCATAATATCAGGATTGCAGCGCTCGATGATGTTGGAACTATTAGCCTGATTCATGCATTAAGCTGGAAAGAAGCATACAAAAATGATTTCTCTCCGCAGTTTTTGAGCAGTATACAGAATGACCGCTGGGTACCTTTCTTTAGCGAGCACATTCAGAACCAGCGCTTTGAGACCTCGTTGTTCATCGAAGATGAAAGGGCTGTTGGGTGTATTACATATGGAAAATCAAGAGATGAAGCGTTGGTAGATTGTGCTGAAATAGTTTCCCTATATGTTTTGCCTGTATACTGGTTGCAAAAAATAGGGTATGAGCTGATGCAATTTTCCCTGCAACGATTAAGAGAACAAGGGTTTCATCAGGTGCTTCTTTGGGTTCTAAAAGAAAATAAACGGGCTATACGGTTTTATGAAAAAATAGGATTTGTGGATGACGGTGCGACTATAGAAGTACCGATGGATGATAAAATCCTCACCGATTTGCGCTATCGTTTAGAGCTGCGGCAATGATGGAGATAAGGAAAATAGCGGGTTATCAGGCTTTATGATCCTGATATGCACATCGTTGAAGTGGGGGAGTCGATGGAAAGCGTAGCAAGAAGATTTTTGGATAAAGGATTATCTGTTGAAGAAACTGCGAGGCTGAATAAACACCCGTGTAAATGGTAATAATCTCCATAAAAAATAGATGGAGGTTATCAAATGAAAAAATCAAAGCTTACGGAAAAAGAAATGGAACTGGTAAGTCTGCTGATGCAAGATTGCCAAAGCACGGGTGATATACAGTCAAAGCTAAAACGGCTGTTTGCCGGAACAATTGAGCAGATGCTAGAAGCCGAGATGGATGAACATTTAGGCTATGAAAAGCATTCGGTAGAGGGCAACAACAGCGGTAATTCGCGCAATGGGTATAATCACAAGACCATTATCAGCGATTACGGCGAAAGTGAAATTGCCATACCCCGGGACCGTAATGGTGAATTTGAACCAAGAATCCTTGGAAAGCGGCAAACTCGAACCGATGAAATTGAGCAAAAGATAATGGCGATGTACTCTAAAGGTATGTCGCAGCGCGATATTGAGGATAATCTGCGCGAGATATACGGAGCGGATATCTCGCAAACCTCGATTTTAAAGATCACAGATAAAATTCTGCCGGAAGTGAATGAATGGCAAAACCGTCCGCTGGAAGCGATTTACCCGATAATTTACTTTGACGGCATTGTGTTCAAAAGCCGTAAAGACAGCCAAATTATTAACAAGTGTGTCTATTCGGTTTTGGGCATTGATATGAACGGCCATAAGGATATTTTAGGGATTTGGATAAGCGAGAACGAGGGCGCTTCATTTTACGCAAGTATTTGCTCCGACCTTAAAAAACGCGGCGTTACAGACATTTTTATTGCTTGCCACGATAACCTAAAAGGGCTAGGAGAAGCCATAAACGCGGTATTTCCAAAGACCAGGCAGCAGTTATGCATAGTACACCAAATCCGCAATTCGACCAAGTTTGTGCAATACAAGGACAGAAAGGAAATCTGTGCCGATCTCAAGAAAATTTACGGCGCGGTAAATCTTGACGACGCGGAGTATGTAAAAGAAGAGTTTCGGGAAAAATGGGACAATAAATATCCGTCGATTATACGGTCCTGGGACGCAAATTGGGCTGAACTTACTACGTTTTTCAACTATCCCGAGCAGATCCGGCATTTGATATACACAACAAACGCGGTGGAAGCATACCGCAGAATGGTGCGGAAATTCACGAAAGCAAAGGCGATTTTTCCCACTGACGACTCGATAAGAAAGGTTGTTTTCTTATCAGTCAAAGAAATCGCAAAGAAATGGACGCAGCCGGCGAGGGATTGGCCAATGGCGTACAGTCAGATTATGATTTTCTTTGCAGATAGATTTGCGGCTTAAAAGCCGCATGGGGGCTCTGCCCCCAAACCCCCGAGGTTTATACGCTTTGGGCTTACCGGTAAAATGAAAAACAGCGAACAATAAGTCCGCCGTTTCACCGTATAAGCCGTAGCAAGCGTGGGGGCGCTCCTCAGCGTTGCCCTGTTAATGCTACAATAAAAGTATTAACAAAATTTTGGATGATTATTCTGTTTACACTAAAGCATGTTCAGAACCCGGTTTTTCCTTATCGAAACGATCAAGGATTATGAGCCGCGATATTAAACAGTCCGGGTTGGGGCAAGCATCAGGAACCGGAAATTTAAAATTCACGCCTTGTCGCGCATACTCTGCTGGACTAAGCGCTGTTAAAAAAACCGCTGCAAGATCATCACTCCCACAACAGATTCTATATCATTTTAATGCTAAAACAAAATGAGGATTATTGGCACTTTGCTTTAGCATTCATTTTATTGGCTGATTGTTTAATTCGCGAAAAAAGGACCCCTTCGGGAGCCATCAATTTGAGGATTAACAACTAAGGGTAGACGGGAACATATCCACTACATGTATTAAAGCTATACGTTAACAAAACTCCTTCATTCGTTCTCATCTGCTTTCTTTGCTTGCTTTTCAAGTTCGATTAGATACTTGTCATAATCGGACATAAAGATCCTGTCTTGAATGATACGATACTTTTCAAATTCACTTTCGGCATGTAATTTTGCTATTGCAGCTGATACTTTTCCTGCGTCTTTCAGTAAACCATATTCGAACATCTCGATAAAGGAATTCAAGCGCGTTTCCCAATCTTGCATGGTTAAAGGAATTTTTCGTTGAGTCATATTTTCAGCAAAATCCAGGTATGAGTTTACCATACGGTTTAATTGGTTCAATTCAAATTCGGATAAATAGTTTTTAGCAATTGATACATCGGTTATTTTGATTTTGCCATCAGGGGCATCTTGCCAAGTTGTAAGTCCCATATGCTCCTTTTCGCTGTTTGCTCTGCCAACGATAAGTTCCGCTGCAGTCTGCCCGTGGACTGCATAGTGCATTTTATTCTGTACTGTTGCATAAAAGCGTTTTGTGGATTTTGCGTTTTTATCATAATCAATGGCCGTTGCATATAAGTCAGTTATTTTTTGATAGAACTTTCGCTCGCTGGCGCGGATTTCTCTTATCCTTGCAAGCTGCTCCTCGAAATATTTGTCGGTTAAGTATGATCCGTTTTTTATTCGTTCATCATCCATAACCCAGCCTTTAATCGTATAATCTTTGGCTATTCGGTTAACCCATTTTCGAAACTGCACTGCTCTTTCGGAATTTACCTTGAAACCCACAGCAATAACCATCTGCAAGTTATAATGATTAGTGTCGTAGGTTTTTCCGTCGGCGGCAGTTATTCGAAATTTTCGAATAACTGCACTCTCTTCTAATTCCGAGTCGGCAAAAATCTTTTTGATATGGTAGTTAATTGTATGTGTTTCCACATCATACAACGTAGCCATGATTTTTTGTGTTAGCCATATATTTTCATCCTCGTATCGCATTTCAAAGCTGTCGTGGCTTTCTCCTGTTGAAGCGACAAAAGTCAGATACTCAGCGGCAGAACTACGGATTGTAATCTCATTTTTCTTTTTCTTTGCCATATCCTCTTAACCCCCCTATAGGTCATTTGCGCATGTATAGAAGTGAGCCTTTATAACATTCTTATTTCCGCGAAGCCGAAGCGAATTATCATGCAAGCTTGCTTGACATGACACGAGCAAGCCCGCGATAACCGGAGAAACTCGCACAGCGTGTTTCTTCCGGTTTCTATAGTTATTTTGAAATTTGTACCAATATTATAGCTGATATTAGCCTACAGAACAAGTGTTTCTAAAATCTTCATTTATGCTGGGTACCAGACTCTCTAACCAAAAGAAGCAGGGCTTTTATTATCGAAAAAAGTTTCTTGTAAGTTAACTTATTCAACTAAAATCAACTACAAATCCATCGCCAGGAAATGAATCAAGGGATAGAATAATATTTGAGGTGATTAGATATGAATAAGTTAAATATAAGTAAATGTATTGTCCAAAAAAGAAAGGAGAAGGGAATAACGCAGGAAAAGTTAGCAGAGTATATTAGAGTTTCTAAAGCAGCTGTTTCCAAATGGGAGTCTGGACAAAGTTATCCTGATATTTTACTTCTTCCGGAACTTGCAACTTTTTTCAATGTTTCAGTCGATGAATTGTTGGGATATTCCCCACAACTTACAAATGAAGATATTAAAAAAATGTATAACAAACTATCACATGAATTTGCTGTCAAACCATTTGACGAAGTAATGGAGCAATGTAACAAGATAATAAAGGAATACTACTCTTGTTTTCCGTTTTTGCTGTCTATGATCCAATTATTGCTGAACCACTCGACCTTAGCAAAAACTGAGGACACAAAAAAAGAGATTCTGCAGCAATGTATTTTGCTAAGTCAGAGGGTGAAAGAGGAATCGGAGAGTATCAGTGAATTTAAAAGTGCGAATAGTATGGAAGCATTGGCAGAGATGGGGCTGGGAAATAGCGAAGAAGTCATTCGTTTATTAAATGATAAATTGGTTCCATATAGTGGAGATGATGTCATGCTTATTATGGCATATCAAATGCTGGGAGAAAATGATCAAGCCAATAAAGTGAATCAAATATTACTCTATCAGAATGTAATAGATACGTTAACGCTGTTAACCAATTATCTTTCATTACACATGATGGAACCAGTCTTATTTGAACAGATATATTCTCAAGGAATACAGATTATTGATTCTTTTCAGATGAAAGAAATTATAACAAATGCGGTTTTTGGAATTCATATCGTTGCTGCGCAGGGGTACTTGCTTCAACAAGAGAAAGAAAAGGCATTAAAAGCATTAAAGCAATATGTTAACATTGTTTGTGGATACCAATATCCGTTAAGGTTAAAAGGAAATAGATATTTTAATCAGGTAGATACATGGCTCGAGGATAATATCACTATTGGAACAAGCAGCCCGATAGATGAGATAACAATTAAGACGAATTTTATCAAGATGGTTGATGAAAATCCTGCATTCACACCATTAAGAGAAGATGAACAGTATAAAATGATTCTGAAAAATTTGAAGGAAAAGTTAGGCGCAACAGTGTCCGATGCCGGGAAGAATAGTTAAATTTAAGGAGGATGTAATTGTGATCGTTGCAACAAAAGAAAACCTGGTTGGTTATAACGTTAAAGAAGCAAAAGGACAAGTATTTGGCGTAGTTGTACGTAGCCGTGGACTTGGCGGCAATATCTTAGCAGGGCTGCGCTCATTAATTGGCGGAGAAATTATCGAATATACGGCCATGCTGGAGGATTTGAGAAAGCAGGCATTGGACAGGATGGTACGGAACGCAGCTGAAATGGGTGCTAATGCTATCGTGATGATGCGATTTGATGGCAGTGAATTAGGTCAGTCAATGACA
>JBAYYO010000062.1:0-9007 GCA_041672985.1 Syntrophomonas sp.
TCATCTTGCTGCTGTTAGCTGCGGGCCTTTGCTTATGGTTGGCAATCAAAGCATTCGAAAAAAACCCCCTGGAGCGCCAGGGAGAAATATTGCTTTTCGGGAATTTCAAGCAAATTGGAATGATATTTATTTCTTTTCTAACTGCTATGATATGGGCGGGGGAAAGGGCTTTTTCGCCGGCATCATTTCTGTTATATTTCCCCATCATGTGGCTGGGGCTATATCTGGTCATGACCGCTGTGGCGCGGGTAATAGCCTGGCTGGCCTGGCATGGCTGGGGGCGGGGTTAAACGATGGGCAGCCAAGTATAGGTTTTGGGAAAGTATGAGGAGGAGAATAGGGATGATTCTTTCAAAACCAATGCAGGGACTTTTAGATAAGGAGTGGCGCCATAGCCGGGGGTATCTGCTTGCTACTCTTTTGTTACTAATCTATGCACCGGTAATAAAGACCATATTTTACCTGCTGTGGAGTGAAACAGGTCTGATGCAGTGGGGACAGGAGCTTAACTACGCACTCCACTTAGGCATGGGCATCAGACACCCTTCTTCCTACACGGGGATTATGGAGTGGCTGCCGTTTATGAGCTCAACTCTATTGGGAATAATTATATTAGGAGAAGAACAACGGGGCAGTCTCCAATACCTGGTTAGCACGCCAGTTAGCCGCCGGCAGATAATTTTGGCTAAATTTTTTCCCGGGGCAGCTGCCATTCTACTGGGTATGCTGATAAATACCCTGTTTTTGATGGGTCTTACCTGGCTGTACCCTATGTCCTTTAACGGCATCGATGTGTTGAACTGGGCGTTGTTGGCAGGTTCCCTTTGTTTGGCCTGTTTCACAATGGCGTTGATGGTCGCGACCTTTACCACCGGTATCCTGGCAGCAGGTGCAGTGGTCTTCTTGCTGGGTCTTCTTCCCGGGATGTTTACGTCGATGATTGAGAATATAGCCGCACGCTATTTCGCAGTCAGCCAGTCTGTTTCTATTCATATCTACACAATTGGCTCATATTTTGACCTTCATGATTACATTACTCGTAGTGAACGCCATATCACACATATAGATCATTATGCCAACTCTGTCGTTACCGTTATCACCAGAACCGGACATAGCGGCATGGTACCGGATTATCTGCTGGAAAGCGGTTTGCTGTTAGTAGGAGTGTTGCTATTTCTAGCTTTGGCCGTGATTATTTTTGGGAGGATTTCTCTGTTAACAGGCGGCTCCCTCTTTGTCAGCAGCTCAGCGCGCAAGATCGGGATGGGCATTCTGGCCCTATGTATATCGTATTTCCTGGTGTTCCCCCGGGCCGAGACGCTATTGAAGTTCAGCATCTATTTAGTAATACTAACCGGGCTAGGTGTCAAGGGGACGGTTCTCTTGACATCTCTGCCACCCCGAAAGATTACCTGGAAAGCAAAAGTTGACTAACAAGCCGGTGTCAAGAGAACCGTCCCCTTGACACCCTACTACTGATTGACGCAACAATTCCAACTATGCTAATATTAAACGAGTTAAAAATGAATACAGTATTCTTATCCAGAGTGGCCGAGGGACAGGCCCTATGACGCCCGGCAACCATCCAGTAATATGGAAACGGTGCTAACTCCTGCAGATGTCATGTCTGGCAGATAAGCGCGAGAAAAAGATATCTTGCCTCTTTGCGTTGGACAAAGGGGTTTTTTGTTGAGGAGGCTGCGTTTTTGATCGAAATACATAATCTTACCAAGATTTATCACACTACTCACCAGGATATCGTGGCATTAGATAATGTCAGCTTATCGATAAAACGGGGAGAGATATTTGGAATCATCGGACTCAGTGGAGCCGGAAAAAGCACTTTAATCAGGTGTATAAATATGTTGGAAAAACCAACTCAGGGGTCAATCATTGTTGATGGGCAGGACATCACTGCTTTAAATAAGAATGAATTGCATCTGGCGCGACAGAAGATTGGCATGATATTTCAGCAGTTTAACCTGCTTTCATCCCGTTCAATATTTGACAATATCATGTTTCCGCTGGAGATCGCGCATGTGCCAACCCAACCAGCCCGCCAGAGAGTGGAAGAATTGTTGGAAATGGTGGGACTGACTGATAAAGCTCGTGTTTACCCGGATCAGCTCAGTGGTGGGCAGAAACAGCGGGTCGGAATAGCGCGGGCATTGGCCAATGACCCCAAGCTGCTGTTGTCTGATGAGGCTACTTCGGCGCTTGATCCTCAAACTACCCGCTCTATTTTGAAGTTATTAAAGGATATAAATTCCCAGTTGAACCTGACTATATTGCTTATCACACACGATATGAACGTAATAAAACAAGTGTGTGACAGAGTAGCGGTTATAAATGATTCTCATATCGAAGAAGTGGGAGATGTTCTTTCTATTTTCAGCAATCCCCGGACCCCTACTTCCCAGAGCTTTATTAATACCATCATGAATAAAGGCGATACGGAAGAGTATACCCAGAATATAACCAAGCAGCAGACAGGTAAATATTCTCGCCTGATTCGGGTGTCCTTCATCGGATCCTCAGCAGGTGAACCCATAATATCCTCTATGATTAGGACCCATGACGTCGACGCCAATATTCTTTATGGGAATATCGATCGAGTCAAAGATGTGCCTTTTGGCAACCTGATTCTGGAATTGATCGGAACGGAAGAAACTGTGAGTCTAGCAATGGCCTATCTTATGAATAATGGCCTGGAGATCGAGGTGCTGAAATGATCGAATATATTTTAGCAACTACAGCGAATACCTTTTGGGTGGAAAATTCATGGATAGCAGAAAAAGTATTAATGGCCACCTGGGAGACTTTGTATATGGTCGTTATATCTACATTCCTTAGCTATGTTTTTGGACTGCCGCTGGGGGTAATATTGGTGACCACGTCCGATGGCCACGTATTGGAGAGTAAGGGATTTAATCGTGTCCTGGGAGCGATTATTAATGCAGCCCGTTCCATACCGTTTATTATATTCTTGATCCTGGTTATTCCTTTTACCCGGTTGGTGGTGGGAACCCCAATAGGGACGGTGGCATCCATGGTTCCGCTGACTCTAGCCGCGATACCTTTCGTAGCTCGGTTGGTGGAGAATTCTCTTAAAGAGATTGAATGGGGTTTGATTGAAGCAGCATTGTCGATGGGAGCCAACGCCTGGCAGATAGTCAGCAAGGTGTTAATTCCCGAAGCTACGCCGTCAATTATTCTGGGAATGGCTATCACTACTATCAATCTAGTCGGATACTCAGCTATGGCTGGTATTGTGGGAGGAGGTGGCTTGGGAACCCTGGCATACTACTACGGCTACCAGCGTTATGAGGATTTGGTAATGTGGATTACGGTTATCGTACTTATAGTATTTGTACAAGGTGTTCAGACGCTGGGTGACAAAATGGTAGCAAATACGATTAATAAAAGGAGGTAGTTTATTAAATGAAGAAGACTCTGATTCTACTTGCCTGCGCATTATTGCTGCTGGCGACTGTGGCTGGCTGCGGGAACAAGACAGCTCAAAATGGTGACGCTGACAAAAACACCGCGTCTGAAAAAACTAAAATTGTTGTGGGCGCCACAGCTAAACCCCATGCGGAAATACTTGAGGTTGTTAAACCCTTGCTGGCCAAAGAAAATATTGATCTGGAAATAAAGGTATTTACTGATTACGTTCTGTTAAATCCGGCTTTAAAAGACAGCCAGATAGATGCCAACTTCTTTCAACATATACCCTATTTAGAGGATTATAATACAAAGAATAATGCCGACCTGACCTGGATTGCAAAGGTTCATAACGAGCCGATGGGTATATATTCGAAAAAGGTTAAGAGCCTGGATGAACTGACCACGGGCGCGGAAGTGGGCATTCCGAATGATGCCACCAATGGTGGACGCGCTCTAATGGTCCTCGAACAGGCCAAACTAATAAAAATTAAAGAGGGCGTAGGCGTTACTGCGACCGAAAACGATATAGTGGAAAATCTCCTGAAATTGAAGATTACTCCTATGGATGCAGCTATGCTGCCTAGAACCCTGGAAGATGCAGCTTTATGCGTAATTAATAGTAATTATGCTTTGGAAGGTAAATTAAATCCTGTAAAAGACTCTCTGGTCATGGAAGCGAAAGATTCCCCCTTTGCTAATGTACTGGTTGTAAGGGCGGCGGATAAAGACAAAGACGCTCTTGTTAAGCTGGGCAAAGCCTTGCAATCTCCAGAAGTGAAGAAATTCCTGGAAGATACGTATCAAGGCAGCTGTATACCCGCTTTCTAAGAACATGCACCGCAGTTGGTGTGGACATGTAATTATTAGAAATGAATAATAAGACCCCAACAGACTGCCGGCGATGTTGACTGCCGGCAGTCTTTCTAATGAGGTTATTGACTGTCAGCTTTTTTCAAGGAGAATTATGAGAGGACCGGAATATAAAGGCGACAGGAATACTTGCGAAATCAGTTGCAAGAGGGTATAGCCAGAGATCAGTTAAGAACGAAAGAATATGTTAACCCGTTTACAGGTGAAACGGTAGGAAAAGGCAAATAAAGCCGCCCCTTAGCGGGGCAGCCTGCAGAAACATGCGGTTGGCGCTTGGGTGGTGCCGGGAAATTTTAGGTCCAGGATACGGTTATAGTTGAATCATCATTTTTGATTCTCTCATGGGGATCTTTCACAATCAAAACCGGGCGATTTCCCCCGGTAAGAACACGAAGGGATACGCTTCCCAGAACTGCACCCTTAAAGGGTCCATTACCCCGACTTCCCATTACAATAAGATCATAGTCACTTTTACTTGCTTCGTAAATAATCTTCCGGGCAGGATCACCAAAAACAATGAGTTCCGTTATTTTTACATCCCCTTCGTCAACATCTTGTCTGATTTCACTGAGAATCGTGGCACTATTGCTTTTGTTTGTGCTTTTATCATAATAATTTTGGGCAAACAATACCCCTTTGCGCGAGTAATAATCAACATCATAGGCAACTTGCAGCAGCACTATTTCCGCATTAGTCAACTTGGCAAGTTCTAAAGCTTCCCAATAAGCCAACTTGGAAGAAGGTGATCCATCGACCGGTACGAGAATTTTTTTGTACATGATTAACTTCCTCCTTAATACACTCATTACAGAAACAAAGGGATGTTCTTTTCAACCGTTTAGAAAACTATCGGATGAATTACACAACCGGGTCAGGAACAGTAAGATAGTATTCACAGGGCTTGGTATCAACGTGTACTACCCAGGTATCACTCAACATATCGTGCATACACTGCTTATCTTTGTTAAACCAACAAAATATGTAACCCAGGTACAACCCCATCATTTGAGATATAGTCCTGGCTACCAGTTCGCGGAAAATTACGGTTGACCAGTCCAGAGGAGCATCACCAGGCTGGATTACCTTAATACCAGTAATCATTTTGCCGAGTGTTTGCTGGAAATAGCGGGTCATCAGAATAAAATAGGTTACTCCGGTTATTCCTAAAAACAGACTATTTATATGGATAATATCATAAATAACCGATGTCTTAGCAGTGGCAGGGAACACTGCTCCTAAAATAACGCCATTGAAACAGCCAATTATGGCCAGGTCAATCACAAAGGCAAGTACTCGTATCCAAAATCCGGCCACCCTATATACAGGCGCTGCCCCAGCCGGAGTAACGACCTCGCTGTCATTGACGATGTAATTATGCTCATCAGTAATCATGATGCATTACTCCTTTATTAATTTGAGATATACATAATCTGCGGCGCGCGCTGTTGTTGTATCTGGTTGCTCAACCCATTCAAATTAATAGCCGGTGAACGCATATTGGAAAAAAAGTCTGTGAATAGGTTATCTTCATTTTGATAGAGTATGACCTGCGGGTCGCTGGTATTGGTCAGTTTAGCCGCTCCTTCAATAGCGTCTTCTTCATAACCGATTTCATCAACCAATCCCAGAGATTGGGCCTGGGCTCCAGAGTAAATCCGGCCGTCTGCCAGTTCCAGAACCCGCTGGCGATCCATATTGCGCCCTTGGGCTACCACATCGACAAAGCGGTTATAGGTTTCCATAATTATGCCCTGCATGATCTCCTGTTCATCATTCGTAACCGGCCGTAAAGGATTTAATAAATCTTTGTTGTTGGCACTTTTGAAAGTCACATCCTGTATGCCTATTTTATTGGCTAGTTCAGTGAAGTTTAGTGTGCTCATAATAACTCCAATGGAACCGGTAATAGTATTGTTATTGGCATAAATCTTGTCGGCCGCCATGGAAATATAATAGCCGCCTGAAGCAGCTTGCTGACCCATGTATACCACTACAGGCTTATTATACTTGGCTTTCAGTTCCAAGAGATTGTGATAGGCTTCGTCACTTTCGTAGACACCGCCACCCGGCGAGTTAACTTGCAGAATAACCCCTTTGATTTGCGGGTCGGCAAAGGCAGCCTCTATTTGCTGCAAAAAATTGCGGTGATTGTAAGTTTCCTTGTTTGTAAAGCTGGTATTAGCAGAATCACCAGCAGTGATAATTCCTTGAATCTTTATGAGAGCCAATTTTTGTCCAGTACCTTCCTTGTATACCTTAGTAGTACATTTTGATTCGGAGCTATTAAAATATTTGGTTAAAGCATTTGTGGCCTGGGATTCTTCTTTTACCTTACCAGCAGAACTGGCCATATATGCTACCAACAATACAATGAATACTCCGAACGCCAACCAACGTTTTTTATTCACACCACTACTCCTCTCATGATTATAAGATCTAGCTAGGTTTAATATATCATATTCAGGAACGCTGCGGGGTAAGCGTTAGAATTGCCTTTATTTATTGTTATGATCGGAAAATCGTCGGTTATGAAATCAATATGTTACCATGGTACTTGATACCTACCAAATCTGATTTCGCTCCGCTTCACTGCGTAAATAGTCTCTGAAATCAGGATGAGCTATGCTGATCAGTTCTTTAACACGTTCTCTAATGGAACGCCCCCTAAGGCTGGCTATGCCGTACTCCGTTACCACATAATCGAGATCCACCCGCGAAGTTGTGACCATCGTACCCGCTTCCAACCTGGGCATAATATGCGAAATTGAGTCATTACGAGCTGTAGATTGAAAAGCGATTATAGATTTGCCGCCCGGTGAATACTGAACCCCCTGGATAAACTCCTTATGCCCGCCGGTTCCGCTATACTGTCTGGAACCAATGGACTCAGCACAGCATTGTCCGGTCAGGTCAATTTGCAGGGCAGAGTTAATGGAAACCATTTTATGGTTACGCCCAATAATCCGTGGGTCGTTAACCACACTGCCACGTTGAAACTCCACTGCCATATTGTTATCCAGAAAATCATAAAGACGTTGCGTTCCCAGGGCAACATCTGCCACGAACTTATCCTTCCAGATAGTCTTTTTCCGATTCGTTAATGCCCCGGCCTCATAAAGATCCAATAAACATTCACTAAACATCTCGGTGTGCACTCCCAAATCTTTCTTGCCGGTCAAGCAACCGGCCACTGCCAGAGGTATGCTGCCAAAACCAATCTGGAGCGTAGATTCATCCTCGATTAAATCAGCTACATACTCCCCTATAGTCCGTTCCTTATCATTAATACTCGATTTTGGATGAACAGGGATAGCACGGTCCGTTTCAATAATATAATCAATGTCCGATATGTGAATATGAGAATCACCATAGGTTCTGGGAAAATGGGGATTAACTTCTATAATAACCTTACCCGCCTGTTCCACCAAATCTTTCTCATGTACGGTACACATGGATAGAGACAGAAAACCTTGCTTATCCATAGGACACGCACAACCTAGAAAAACATCAGGCTGACGATGTGCCGTTCGGTTAGACATAAAACGGTGCAGTTCCAGGGGAACATACGAAACAGTGCCATGTGCATGTGCCTTGCGAGCTCCAGCGGTATAGAACCAGTTGTTCATCAGAAAATGGCCCTTCATCTCAGGGTTCATAAAAAAATCATATTCATTCATAAGCAGCGCGGTTACTACTGATACGTCTTCCACCCGATCCTTAATCGTGTGAAGCTGACTGAGCATTGCCACCGGTTCACAGGCTACCATACCGCAGAGTACTTCCTGCCCGCTTTTAATCTCTTTTAAGGCTTCTTCAACACTGACCACCTTGCGTTGGTACATCTCTTTATAATTCATCCTGACACCTCATAATATATTTTATAACACTGAACATTATCCTATAAATCTACTCATTCTGGCAAGTCCCCCATGCAGATACTGGGGGACAGGGACAGGGGGACAGGTTTAGTGTCCCCAGGGGGACACTAAACCTGTCCCCCTGTCCGTTACTGACATCAGAGGTTAGGAGGCCAGCCAAGTATATTGGTTTTAACGCTCAATTCGGTGATTATGTCCGTCAGTTTGTCTTTCCGGATTGGTTTTAATGATAATCATAGGGATGAACAACGAAGGAATTCGGGGCATATTTGCCATAGCCAGTTACAAAGACTAATACAGTGGCAGGGCTGACTGATGCGATCATCTTGGCCGTCTGGATGCCATTGATTGTATCCTTGGCTTTGAGCTCAATATCCAAAAGAGCAATGTCCGGCAGGTGTTTTTGGGCAGTTTCGATTGCATCCTGCGAATTGTTTACGGCAAAAACACTCTCCACCATAGGGTGCTTGCTGACGAAAACCTCTAAGAATTCCAAAGTCCATTTTTCATCTTCTAAAATAAGAACCGTACTCATAAAACTTTCCTCTTACTCTATGCAATCCGGTATATCTGGCTCATAAATAATGAACCATTTAAATGAACTGGCATTAGCGGTGGCAATAAAGGTTACAATTATTGCCATGGCTGATAATGCGAATAACTGCATTTTTCTAAGCATTAGCTTCGCCTGGTTTTCCAAACTATATAATTTCATATAGTCCAGCATCCTACCGACTTGTAGGACGGGTAGCTCACAGGATTCGCTACCTTGGAGTGTAATCCTGGACAGACTACAAACCCCATTGCCAATA
>JBAYYO010000063.1:0-8998 GCA_041672985.1 Syntrophomonas sp.
CAGCTTTGATCGCATCAAAAAACGCAATACTTTCATTACTATCCAAGACCTTAAGAGAAACCCAGGTATTGGGGGTAGCGGTGCCTGAGGCAGTGATGCTATCTCCCACCGCCCCGCTGACGGGGTTTAATGTCAGTGTAATCTGGCTGGTAACAGCACCAATGGTCAAGTTTCGACTGGCGCTAGTGTCCCCGCTGCTGGCAACAACTTGCAGAACCCCTTCAACCTCCGGTATCACAATGTCTAAACTATAGTTGCCGCTGCTGTCAGCCTGGACCTGATCAGAAAGTAATACATTCTGGTTATTATCAAGCATTTCAATGAGGATCCAGCTGGAAGCATCCGCGGTTCCCGATGCGGTCACAGTATCCCCTGGTTGGGCACTGCTTTTGTTTAGATTCAAAGATACCTGCTGGCTTATAATGCCAACAAATAAGTCCTTAACCGCCACATTGGTTCCATACCCGCTTACAACCTCTAATAACCCATCAGCAACATCCGGAACAATAAATGTATGGGAATAACTTCCGTCCTGGCCGGATTTTACAGCATCGTAGTAGACAATAGATTCAGTACTGTCCACAATTTTTATGGATACAAACGTATCCGGATCCGCCTGCCCGGAAGCGGTCACAGAGTCCCCGACCAATGCGGAATCTGTGCTCAAATCCAAACTGACCTCAACAGCCAAAGCGGTTGCAGGCATTACTAAGAGGGTAAACACGGCCATCATTAATATAGTTGTTATTCTTCGGAGCATCTAAATCACCTCACATATTAATTCAGTTGTCTGGAATATAGAACGATATAGGCTACAGGACCATAAATAATCCTTCTACCCAAACCATTTATATGCAATTGCTCAATCCTCCCTCCATTTTTGCACACATCGTTGCGGGCCGACCCAAATCCCGATTCGCCACCGACCAAGCTTAGGCATATATTTTTTCATTACATTGCTATCCGCCCCTTTCTAAGCAATGCGGTCAGCATTGACCAAAAAACTTTTAACACCCCGTTCGCTGGATAATTTAACGAAATAAATCTCCAGAAAAGAAAAACCACTGCACAAAGAATTACCGGACTCAAGTAATCCGATTCTCAACAAATACCTGTTAACAAACAAAAAAAGGGGTGAGTCACGAAAAGAGACTCACCCCAATATTAATCAGGTTTTTGTTTCTCCTTTCCACAATGGGAGGCGTAACCGTTTCCAGTAACACCCTATCGGCCTTAACACCATGGATAATCTTTAGGCAAAAAGGCTCGGAGCATATTTAATTTTGTATACACCATACTTCGCTTCACAAACTAAAAATCCTGCAAAATATTCCAATATTTTTATAATACTATGTCCGCAGTTGATTTGAATGGTACCCAAAGCTCGGATATACGGGCTTAATCGCCCTGCAATATTTTCCATTCCGACCCACGGTTTCGTAAATAAAACTCAAGCAAATAAATGGGATAAAATCAATGATAAAGCTGACACCTGCCACACTTATGGCACAGATTAATATGCAAGCTTAGCCTGCGGATAACGAGTTGAACCGGGAAGTCTAATCCAAATTTAATCACCAATGTTTCTACATCTTTGCGCCACATTCTACGCAGAACTTGCTCCCCGGGTTTACTTTAAATATTGCGGAGTATAAAGATTAGACCTGACCTGGCTATTACCCTCGGCAGGCACTCTCTAACAACATTTTCGTATGTACCTGTCTTATTTCGGGATTAAGGAAATCAACTCCCATAATTTCTTTGATTTGCCCCCCCATTAAAAAAGGATAGGAAAGACCGCTGACCAGATGCAGCGTCTTTATGTAAAGATGGTGGTCGTCTTGATCCGGCCTTATCCGCCCCAGAGTCGCTTTTATCAACTCAATACCCTCGGTTTTGAGAAACATGATGTACTCCACATGTCCATCGAGCAGCTGATTATGAATGGCATGGTTGATCATGTTTTTCAGAATGTCCGGATATTGAAACATAATATCAGTGTATTCATTAATAAACATGGATAAGTTGGTTATATCATCCCTATTATCATCGTTTAGATTTTGAAAAGCATTTTTAAGGAGATCTGTTACAGTCGATAATGATTCATTGATCACGGCATTTTTACATCCAAAGTGATAGTTTACGGCGGCAACATTAACACCTGCTTTGGCAGCAATTTTCCTGATGGTGATGCTCTGCAAGCCTTCTTCAGCAATCATCGTCATGGTAGTCTTAATAATTTTCTCTTTAGTTGTAAGGCAGTTCAGTGAATTTTCCATTTTGTCGACTTCCTTTGTCTGAAAATGTGGTAAGCTGACTACTAAAGTATGATTCTAGCTGTCGTTATCAGCAAAATCGTTGACATGATTTATTTTATAGACTACCATAAAATCATGACCTTTTCAAACACTGTTTTAATCGCGGATTAATTGGGAGGGGAACTGGTGAGTAATTTACTGCGTATGGGACTTGATGTGGGCTCCACTACTGTAAAGTTAGCAATCATAGATGATAACGGCGCTGTCGTTTGGGCCGACTATCGGCGGCACTATGCAGACACCAAACTGCACACCACTGAATTATTGCAAGATGCCTATAAACAGGTATGTAACCATCCCCTTACCGTCATGGTAACCGGCTCTGCAGGAATCTCTATATCCTCATGGCTGGGGGTTCAGCATATTCAGGAAGTTATCGCCTGCAACAATACCATTTCCAGATTAATCCCCGCTACCGATGTAGCCATCGAACTGGGTGGTGAAGATGCCAAGATTACCTTTTTCCGAGACGGACTTGATCAGAGGATGAATGGAATCTGTGCCGGCGGGACGGGGGCCTTCATTGATCAAATGGCAACCCTGCTGGGGACAGATACCATAGGCTTAAACGAACTAGCCCGGCAGTATTCGACCATTTATCCAGTGGCAGCGCGTTGTGGGGTATTTGCCAAAACTGATATTCAAGTGCTTTTAAATGAAGGCGCGCGCAAAGAGGATATTGCTGCCTCGGTGTTTCAAGCAGTAGTCAATCAGACGATTAGCGGGTTGGCCTGTGGGAAATCCATAAAGGGTAATGTCGCTTTTCTGGGCGGACCACTTTATTTCTTATCTGAACTGCGCCAAAGATTCCAGGATACCCTCAAGCTCAGCCATGACCAGGCTATTTTTCCTGAGCATGCTCAGTTTTATGTGGCCATGGGCGCTGCTCTGGCATCAAGCGCCGGTGGGGCTGTAGATTTACCAGTTCTAATCAAACGCTTACAGGCTGTAGATTTATCCCACCATGAGTTTGATCGACTGCAGCCTCTTTTCCAGAACGCTCGGGAGTTGACTGCCTTCAAGGAGCGACATGACCGCCACAAAGTCAAGCGCAGTGATTTGGGTTCCTTTGCGGGCGAGTGCTTTTTAGGCATTGATGCCGGTTCTACTACCACCAAGGCAGCGATAATCGATTCCCGTGGCTCCCTTCTCTACACCTATTATGGGAATAACACCGGCAGTCCCTTGAATTCTGCCGTAAATATACTAAAGGATATTTACCGGCGCATGCCAAGTACGGCCAAAATAGCTAATACGGCGGTAACCGGCTATGGGGAAGGTTTGTTAAAATCAGCCCTGCATATTGATGTGGGGGAAGTGGAAACTATCGCCCACTATACGGCTGCTCACTTTTTTGACCCGGGTGTAGATTTAATTCTTGATATCGGTGGTCAGGACATGAAGTGCCTCCAAATCAAGAATGGTATCATTGAAGATATTATGCTTAATGAAGCCTGTTCTTCAGGATGCGGCTCCTTTTTAGAGGCATTCTCACATTCCTTAAATATACCCATAAATGAATTCGCCGAGCTGGCTTTGGGTGCTGAATCACCGGTAGATTTGGGTTCGCGCTGTACCGTATTCATGAACTCCATGGTCAAACAGGCCCAGAAGGAAGGGGCTACGGTAGGAGATATCTCCGCTGGTCTCTCTTATTCAGTTATAAAGAACGCCTTGTTTAAAGTTATTAAGATGAGAGACCCTGCAGATTTGGGCGACCGAATAGTGGTTCAGGGTGGGACATTTGAAAATGATTCTGTTTTAAGAAGCCTGGAGCTCATCACCGGCAAGGAAGTGGTGCGATCAGATATCGCTCCCCTGATGGGAGCTTTTGGGGCAGCCATGATTGCCCGGGACCGCCGGCAGGAAGGCCGCCCCAGTACCCTGCTATCATCAGATCAGTTGGAACATTTCTCCATTCAGACCAGGCTGAACCGTTGTGGCGGCTGCGCTAACAACTGCTTGCTGACTATTAATAAGTTTCCGGATGGCCATCGCTTTATTTCCGGCAACCGCTGCGAAAAAAGTCTGGGCAGAGAAAACAAAAATCAGTCTATACCTAACCTTTTTGATTATAAGTACAAACGGCTTCTCGACTATGAACCTCTATCAGAAGATGAAGCCCACCGGGGTGTCATTGGAATTCCCATGGTTTTGAATATGTACGAAAATTATCCCTTCTGGTTCACATTTTTTACCAGGTTGGGTTTCCGGGTGGAGGTTTCACCCCGTTCGTCACGCTCACTTTATGAACTGGGCACTGAGACCATTCCCTCAGATACAGCCTGTTTTCCGGCCAAGTTAGTCCACGGACATATTGCGGCACTGATTAATAAAGGGGTTAAAACCATATTTTACCCCTCCATTATCCATGAGCGTTTGGAACAGAAAGATGCCAATCATCACTTTAATTGCCCCATGGTTATTTCCTATCCTGAGGTTATAAAAAACAACATGGACATGATCAAGGACAACGATGTTACTTATATAAACCCCTTCCTCCCCTACGATGATAAGAAACGGCTTACTGTTAGGCTGTATGAGGAATTGGGTTCTATGGGATTATCGAAGAAGGAAATAACTCAGGCTGTAAACGAAGCCTGGCAGGAAGACCTGCATTTCAAGGCCGAGATCAGGCAAAAAGGTGAACAAGTGCTGGCTTATCTGGATGAAACCGGAACCCAGGGTATTGTATTGGCCGGCCGGCCCTACCACCTGGATCCGGAGATAAACCATGGCGTACCGGAAATTATTAATTCCCTGGGCGTGGCTGTTCTTACTGAAGATTCGGTGGCCCATCTGGGTAATGTGGAAAGACCAGTCCGGGTAATAGACCAGTGGATGTATCACTCACGTTTGTATGCAGCTGCCGATTTTGTAGCTACCCAGTCCCGCTTGGAGCTGGTGCAGCTGAATTCCTTTGGTTGTGGACTGGATGCCATTACTACTGATCAGGTGCAAGAAATTCTGCGCGCCAAAGGCAAAGTCTATACCGTCCTTAAAATAGATGAAGGCACCAACCTGGGCGCAGCCAAAATAAGGATTCGCTCCCTTCTGGCGGCACTGGCCGGTAAGCATCCAACCAACCCGGCGCTAGATACCAGGTCCTATGCACAAAAGAGGACTATTTTCACCAAAGAAATGAAGAAAAACCATACCATCCTGGTTCCGCAGATGGCACCTATCCATTTTGATCTTCTCCAGGAGGTATTAAAAACAGAGGGTTACAACATTGAACTGCTGCCCACGGTGCAAAAATCGGCGATTGATGAAGGCTTAAAATATGTCAACAATGATGCCTGCTATCCTGCCATCATTGTTATTGGGCAGCTGCTGGAGGCCCTGCAATCCGGTCGCTATGACCTGAACAATACCTCGGTAATCATGAGTCAAACCGGGGGCGGCTGTCGGGCTACCAATTATATTTCTTTATTAAGGAAAGCATTACGGGAAGCAGGATTTGAAAACATACCGGTGTTATCCGCCAACCATTATGGTGCCGAAAAAAACCCTGGCTTTAAAGTTAACATAAAGCTTATTAAAAAGGCTGTCTATGCTGTAATTTATGGTGATTTACTGATGAGAGTACTGCACCGGGTAAGACCGTATGAAATCATTCCCGGTTCGGCTGACATGCTTTATCAAAGGTGGATAGAGCGCTGCAAAGCCCAGATTATCACGGGAGACAAAGAAGAATTTAACGCCAATTTGCGCGGTATAGTCGAAGAATTTGACCAATTGGAAATGTCAACCCAGCTCAAGCCCAAAGTGGGCGTGGTGGGCGAAATATTGGTAAAATACCACCCAGCCGCTAACAACAATATTGTTCGAGTATTGGAAGGTGAAGGGGCCGAGGTAGTCATGCCCGATCTGCTGGATTTCTTCCTTTACTGTGCCTATGATTATATTTTTAACTACCGGTATCTGTTTGGCAAAAAACGCTTTTACCTAGCCGGCAAATACCTAATTTACTACCTGGAAGGCAAACGCCAATATATGAATGAACTATTGCAAAATAGTCGCAGGTTTACCGCTCCCGCTTCTATCTACCACAAGGCTGACCTGGCTCGCAACATTATGTCGCTGGGACATCATTGCGGCGAAGGCTGGTTTCTTACCGCGGAGATGATAGATCTGATTACCAGCGGGGTTCCCAATATTGTATGTGTTCAGCCCTTTGGTTGTCTGCCCAATCATGTAACCGGCAAAGGGATGATGAAAGAACTGAAGAGGCAGTATCCGCACGCTAACATCACCGCCCTGGACTATGATCCCGGGGCCAGCGAAGTCAACCAGCTGAATCGACTGAAATTGATGCTTACCGTAGCCTTTAAAAACATCCAGGCCCAGAGCGAATCCAATCCAATCCCCGCTTTACCTCAACTGCCAGCAGATGAGGCAAGGGGACGCTAGACACACGGGGACGGTTCGGTTCTCGTGTGCTTACCTTGGTCCCCATGAGTCATTGTTATTATTCCGCCATGGCAAGATACATTTCGAGCAGGATTCTGTGGGTTAGTCCTAATACTGCCTCTGGCCCCGATTTTTTCAACTTGATTGCCTGGATAACTCTCAAGTCCATCCAGTATGCTACCCGTGATTCAGGATAAGCAGCCATCTGATTTACATATTTATTTAACTCATTACGAAAAGTTTTTTTGTCCCAGCATTTCTTGATTACCCATGCAGGAAGATTATCCGACTCAGTAAGGATTATAGCCCGGGCCAGCAAAAAGTCATCCCATCCGTATTCACCATAAGACTCATGGTCATCGATGATAACTACTTCCTCACCGGTCAGGCTATCCTTTATTACTCTGGCCGCTGGTGGTATGCCCATACCCATATCATAGACAGCCTGCGCTCTTGCCACTATTTCCAGTTCCGGTATTACATTATTCTGGAGCACTACCTTATTCCAGTTATAATTTATCCGGGTCGCTTTTTCCGGACTCCATCGTTTAGCCGGCCAAACACTCATTTATCCACCCCCCAGCCATCAACAGACTTACGGTATACAGAAATTCAACCTACTGCGAACACGAAATAGGTCTTTGTTAAGCTTTCCTCTATGCCCAATTCCCCATAAAAAAACCCGGCAGGAACAGCCGGGTATACTTACACAAAAAGGCAAGTCCTGAAAAGCAGGCTTACCTTCTGTAATCCACCGATGCAGCCCCTCCTTTCCATAAGGGAGGCACGTTCGTTTCCAAACGCACCCTGTCGGCCTGGAACCCCTGGCAATGCTGTAGGGTATCAGGCTCGGAGAGTATTCATTTATGGTTATTATTCTCCACATAATGAGTTAGTCCTGCTGCAACTTAATACTTTTCCAATAATTTTGTAGGCACACGGGGACGGTTCTCATGTGTTAATTGGGGGCTAAAGGTAAGCATACAAGAACCGTCCCCGTGTGCCTATGTGCCTAAAAACAAAAAACACCGTCCTAAAACGATGCTTTATTTCATCCCAATATTGCCACAAAAACCGATAATACCGGAATTTCCGTTGGTATCAGTTATTGAGTTATAATTTGGTGGAGGGGGAGCGTACCGTTTCAAAACCACCGTCAAATTGTAACCCTTTAAAGTTAGCCTTATATAAATACTATCCTGTAACGCTTCTGCCAGAGATCAGCCAAGGGGCTGGAAATGGCTCCGTCATGTTTTTACTATTGACTCGCGATACCTCTATATGGATTGCTTCAGTGCGCTCCAAGCCGTATTCCCGAAACAAAGCAGGAAGAGACGTTAGAATTTCAAAGTCCAACGTGTAGATCACAAAATCCATGACTGGATTGATGGCCAGCAGACTCTTTATTTCTCTGCCGATCCTCGGAGAACCCACAATAAAAGCTATGTCCGGCACCGGCAGCTCATCCAGGATATCGTTTTCCAGAGACTCAACGATTATTACGTTGCTCAGGCCAAATTTGTCAACATTACATTTCATAGTATTCTGATCCCTGCGGTCATATTCCACAGCAATGACACTGCCCTCAGCAACAATCATGGCGGCCTCCACCGCGATGCTCTCACCTGAGATTATACATACATTATCCTGGTCCCCCAGATTGAGCTTACTCATTATAACAGCCCGAACTTCCCGGCACACATACTGAACAGAACCGCAGGAGAAACGGTTGTTCTCCATACCTATATGATAATTCGTGGCAGCGTTAGGATTCAGTATCAACATAGCTGCAGAGGCATTGATCCCGCGGTTGATCATGTCTGACAGCTTGTTATGCTTGATCTCTCCGGATGGATCTGAGCCCTCATTGTACCAGATATCGCAGTCCCCCAGTTCCGCATTCCACATGTCGTAGAAGATATCCGGATGTCCGGCGTCCGTAAAGACCAGCACCACCCGGTTGCTCATAACGGTCGGAATCAGGTTCTTATTCTTCCCTGTAATGTCCAGCATCTTAAGTTTTGCCAGGTTGATCGGGGCGTTCTGTGAAAAATACTGGAGCCAGGATAAAATTACTTCATTAGTGAACATTGTCTGTTCCATAGGCAAAACCTCCTTGTTTACAGTTATCATACCATAGTTTTTGGATTTATTCCCAGTCTCAGCAACGATTTAAGCGCCGGTGCGCTCCAGCAAGCGTTCCCATTTTTGATTCACATATTGCTGCGCTTCTTCAATCATCCACTCATTGCCTTTCTGGAACATAT
>JBAYYO010000064.1:0-8830 GCA_041672985.1 Syntrophomonas sp.
ATGGCCAGCATTTCGTTGAAATATTGTGCCTCCTGCCAAAATTTTTTAAACTGCTCCACAGTGGCCCGTAGATCGCTAATTGCTTTTAATACCTTCTGGGCCTCTTGATTATCATCCCAAAAATTTTCGGCCAGAGTTGTCTTATGCAGTTTAGCTATTTTAAACTCTTTATTAGCGAGGTCAAAGGGAAACCCTCATCTCATTAAGGCTGTATATTATAGCAGTAATTGTTCCCCGTGGATCTTCAATCAAATAATCACCCCATCCAGACTATCAAGCCTGATTTCTTTTTAGCTGGCCGTGCGGCCGCAGCATTTTTTATATTTCTTGCCGCTGCCGCAAGGGCAAGGATCATTACGGCCGATCTTCTTCTCCACTTGGATCGGTTTCTTGACCGCTTCTTCACCCTGATTCATGACCATTTTTCTCTCTTCCGGCCTTTCTATAATCCTGACCCGTAAAATATATCTGACTACATCTTCCTTAATACTGTAGACCATCGATTGGAAAGCTTCATAGGCCTCAAATTTATATTCAACCAGCGGATCACGCTGCCCATAAGCGCGCAGGTTGATTCCATTTCTGAGCTGGTCCATAGCATCAATATGGTCCATCCATTTATTGTCAATGATGCGCAGCATGATAGCTTTCTCTATCTCTCGCATGGTGGCGCTGCTCAGTTCCGCTTCGCGGGCTTCATACAGGGCATGAGTTTTTTCTCCCACCAGTTCTTTTACCTCTTCTTTGGTCATACCCACTAGATCTTCACGTTTGAGGTTAAAATCGGGCAATACATTCTGATCTATATAAGATACCAGTCCCTCCAGATCCCATTCATCAGAATACTTGAACTCACCCGCAAAACTATCTATTACCTGATCAATTACATCATCGATCATAGCCGCAATAGTTTCTTTCAAATCTTCGCCGTAAAGAACCTTTTTGCGTTCCCCGTACATAACCACCCGCTGCTTATTGATTACATCATCATATTCCAGCACGTTTTTACGGATGCCGAAGTTGCGTGCTTCTACCTTCTTCTGAGCATTTTCAATACCCTTGCTGATCATCTTGTTTTCAATGGGCACACTGTCGTCCATCCCCAGGCGGTCCATAATTCCCTCGATATTGGACGAGCCGAACAATCGCATCAGATCATCTTCCAGAGATACATAAAAACGAGATTCACCGGGGTCGCCCTGCCGCCCCGAACGTCCGCGTAGCTGATTGTCAATGCGGCGCGATTCATGCCTTTCAGTGCCCAGTACATAAAGGCCTCCCAGCGCTTGGACTCCTTCCCCCAGGACAATATCCGTTCCTCGTCCGGCCATGTTGGTGGCGATAGTGACGGTATTAGGCTGTCCCGCCTGTGCGATGATCTGGGCTTCCTTTTCATGGTGTTTAGCATTTAACACCTGATGCTTAATACCCTTTTTGGTTAGTATTGAACTTAACAATTCGGACTTTTCAATGCTTATAGTGCCCACCAGAACTGGCTGGCCCTTTTTATGTTTCTCGATAATGTCATCCACAACGGCTGCAAACTTGCCCTCTTCACTGCGGTAGATCCAGTCTGCACTGTCGTCGCGTACCATGGGCAAATTGGTGGGAATAACCACCACATCCATACCGTAGATGTTTCTGAACTCATCTTCTTCAGTCTTGGCTGTTCCGGTCATGCCCGCCAGTTTTTTATACATGCGGAAATAATTCTGGAAAGTGACAGTGGCCAAGGTCTGTGATTCCTTCTCTATCTTGACCCCTTCTTTGGCCTCGATGGCCTGATGAAGTCCGTCACTGTAACGCCGTCCAAACATCAAGCGGCCGGTGAATTCATCCACTATTATAATCTGCTCATCTTTGATTACATAATCCTTATCCTTCTTCATCAGGGTTTGGGCTCTAAGTCCCTGGTTTACATGATGGGCTATTTCCATATTCTCAGACAGATTATCGATAGCGAAATGTTTCTCGACTTTTTTTACACCCTCCTCGGTCAGGGTAACGACGTTGGCTTTCTCGTCCACCTTATAATCATCTTCATTGACCAGGCGAGGTATAAACTTGGCTATGCGATAATATAAATCGGTGGGTTTATCACCTTCGCCCGATATAATAAGCGGGGTACGAGCCTCATCGATCAGGATGGAGTCCACTTCGTCGATGATGGCATAGTTGAGGGGGCGCTGTACCATGTTATCCCCGGCTACTACCATATTGTCGCGCAGATAATCAAAGCCCAGCTCATTGTTGGTTGCATAAGTCACATCACAGGCGTAAGCCTCTTTGCGCTGCTGATAGCTCAGATCATGCACAATAAGGCCCACCGACAACCCGCAAAATTGGTAAACCGGGCTCATCCAGCCTGCATCGCGGCTAGCCAAATAATCATTTACGGTAACTATGTGTACACCTTTGCCTTCCAGAGCGTTTAAATAAGCAGGCAGGGTGGCGACCAGAGTTTTGCCCTCCCCGGTCTTCATTTCTGCGATTTTCCCTCTATGCAGGACCATTCCGCCCACTAATTGCATATCAAAATGCCTCATCCCCAGAGTCCGGCGGGAAGCCTCCCTGACCAGTGCAAAGGCTTCAGGCAGGATATCATCCAGCGTTTGGCCGTCAATTAATCTGTCCCTTAATTCCTGCGTCTTGTTAGGAAAATCCTCATCTGTTAATTTTCGACACTGATCTTCCAGCTTATTAATTTCCTCGGCTATCCGGCTTAATTTCTTGACCTCTTTTTCATTATCGTCGATTAACCGTTTTACAAAATCCTTAAACACTTGTTAAATACCTCTTTTCAAAAAAAGAGGAACCTGATGGTTCCTAATAAATGTATGCTACTTTTTTATAGTATCATTTTTAGCGGCCACCGGCAACTAATGAACCTCCCAGGACTAAAGTCACGAGTATGCGGCAGACACTAATCAAAATACGGTTCGATCAAGCCGAAGTCGCCATCAAGCCGCTTGTATACCACATTAATATCACCCGTATTAGCATTATGAAACATGAAGAAGTTGTGCCCCAGCAGAGCCATCTGCATGATAGCTTCTTCCTCGTCCATCGGCTTTAAAGCAAAGCGTTTTGTCTTGACGATAGGGAACTTCTCAGCCGCCTCCCGCTCCATAGCCGCCTGCTTAGCTTCATCCAGCGCCAGCTGCTTGAGGCCCGCACCTCGATGTCTCCGGTATAGTTTAGTCTTGTGTTTCTCTATTTGTTTTTCCAGCTTTTCGACCACCATATCGATCGCACTGTACATATCTTCGGCGCTTACTTCACCGCGAAGAATCAGCCCACTCAAGGGGATGGTTACTTCTACCTTATGATCTTCGCCTTCCAGGGAAAGAGCTACCTGCGCAATTCTCGCGTCGTCAATGTACTTTTCTAATTTGGAAAGCCTCTTAGTGGTATAGTCTTTAAGTGCATCAGTGATCTCAATATTCCTTCCTCTGATATCCAGTCTCATACAACCACTCCTTTCCTGCTGTACTACTATTATACTCATTTTTGACAAAATACTGAACTATATTCCAAACTAGAATCAGTTTATCAGGACCGCGCCCCATCTAATACAGAAAAAACAAAACCGGGCTCTAAGCCCGGTTACAAATTATTCTTATAGTGATGCTTGCTTTTGCTTCTGGAAGCACTCCAGGCAGTAGACCGGTCGTCCTTCTACGGGCTTGAACGGCACTTCCGTGTCGGCTCCACACTCAGCACAAACAGCAGTAAACATCTCGCGTGGTGCTCTGGTACCACTGTTATTACGTCTGTTTTGTCTGCAATCCTTGCAACGCTTGGGTTCATTTTCGAAACCCTTCTCTTGATAGAATTCCTGCTCACCAACGGTGAATACGAACTCCTCGCCACAATCCTGACACACTAAAATTTTGTCTTCGAACATTTAAAAAAATCCCTCACTTTTTTGAAAAATTGTCGAGCACTATAACTTAAATACCGATTCCCCGACTTGTACAACTTATTATAAACTGTAAGCAAGGGAATAGCAAGATATTTAAACCATACTATTAATTAAATCATCGTTACCCCTTGACATGAGCGGCGCATAATGCTTTTAGTTCGGTGGCAGTATCAATAGTGAGCCCGGGTCGAATACCGTTATTCCCCACCGGAGGTTAAAACCCCTTACCCGTCGCCCAGGTAATAATAGAAACCCGTTGGGCCCCAGCATCCATCAAGACACGTGTACATTCGCGGCTGGTTGATCCGGTTGTATAGACATCATCCACCAACAATATGCTTTTATTCTCTATTTTATGAGCTCCCCTGATCTCGAAAGCACAGAGAAGGTTTTTCTCCCGTTCCTCTTTAGTAAGTTCGGTCTGATGAGGTGTGTCCTTAACCCGAATTATTACTGTGTTGTCAACCCTGACACCCAAATCCTTGCTGATTTGCCGGGCCAGCAACTCAGTCTGGTTAAACCCCCTAACCCGAAAACTATTCGGAGCTATGGGCACCGGAACGATAAGATCTATAGCTCCAAAGCGGGGCTCCGACTGAACTTTTTCCGCCATCATAACCCCCATCCGGGGAGCTAAATATCTCCTGCACATAAATTTTAAAACCTTGGTGGCAATTCGAAACGGGTCTTCATATGGCCCTACTGCTCTGGCTATTTCAAACTGGGGGGATTTGGCAGAGCAATCCGCACAAAGGGTCTTCTCCTCCTCCAGATATTTTCCGCACCTGTCACAATTGGTGCCCGAGTGCTGCAACCTGGCCATATTCTCTGCACATTCCTGACACCAGGGTTGTTTGGCTCCAAACCTGCCCGGCTTACGGCATATACAACAAGCTTGCTGGGGAAACAGCACATCCAGTATAGGGTCCAGCATGGTATCACCTCATTTATCGACTATTCAGCATCAGGCGTGACAGAGGGAGCGGCCACAAGAACTTCACCCCTGCTGCGCTCCCCCTGCTACAACCAGAATAGACAAGATTCAATATATTATAACATAATTATGTCAAACCTTCTCTCTCTGAGAATGGTACCGGGAGGCATCTTCAGCTTTATGGCATAGGCAGGGATTAAGATTCTTAACCGGCTTTTTCTGGCGGTGCAAGACAGACCCCATAATAAATAACATTATAATAAACCAGATGGTTAAACTGACGATTTTAAGCAGTAAAATCACAATAAAAAACCTCCTCACGGTATATTAATATATAATATGCCATGAGGAGGCCAATTGATTACCCGCCTGCAATTGATTTGATTTACTTATTAATTCCTCGTTTTTTCAAAGAATAACATTATACCCATTAGTTGATTTACAAAGATAAAGCTGTCATTACCTCCTGGCGCATTTCTGCCAGTCTCGTTTCGTTGGCAGCTTCCACATAAACCCTTATGAGAGGTTCCGTCCCGGAAGGCCGAATCAGAATCCAACTGCCGTCTTCCAGAATTATCTTCTTTCCCTCCGTATCATTGACTCGATCAACCGCTACTCCCGCCACCATTTTGGGCTGATAATCCTTCAACTCTGCCAGAAGGCGTTCTTTTTCATAGGGTGTAATCTTGACATCCACGCGTTCAGTACTCATTATGTCATATTTTGCTGCCATTTCTTGGTTTAACTCATCGAAAGACTTACCGGTGAAGGCTAACATCTCCGCGGCTAAGAGCCCTACCAGGATACCATCCTTTTCCGGCACGTGTCCAAAAATGCTCAGCCCTCCACTCTCTTCGACCCCTAAAATACAGCCCTTTTCCCGCAGACATTCGGAAATATATTTAAAGCCCACCCGAGTCTCGATGACGCTCAAGCCGTTTTGTTTGGCGATACGATCCAGATTATGGGTGGTGGCCAGCGAACGACATACCGGCCCTCGAAACGTGCGGGTATTCAAAAGATACTCAAACAGCAGATAGGCCAGGCGGTTGGGGTCCACAAACACCCCTTGCCCGTCCACGATGCCAAAACGGTCCCCATCCCCATCCAGAGCTAAACCCAAATCACACTTATAGTTGACCACCGCTCGCTTAAGATCAGGTAGTCCCGCGTCAGTGGGTTCCGGGATTGATCCGCCAAACAGAGGATCGCGGTAGTTGTTTATAGTCCTGACTTCACAGCCCAGCTCGGTCAAGATGCGATCCAAATAGCCGACTCCCGAACCATACATAGGGTCGACCACTACCTTAAGCGGCCGATTATGGAAAGCCTCGGGGTTGATAACTCTCATGATTTGACTTATATACTCCCGATCCATTTCAATCTCTTTTAACAATTCCAGATCCTGCGCTTCTTTTAGATCCAGTTCGTAGATTCTGCCTCCACCCTGTATACGTTTGACTTCCTCCTCAATGGCATCAGTCACGTCGGGTAAAGCCGGGCCAGAATATTCGGGTATAAATTTAATCCCGTTATACTCGGGGGGATTATGGCTGGCCGTAATCATGATCGCTCCTCCCGCCTGGCAGACCCTTATCGCGTAAGCAGTTAGAGGAGTAGGCACCGCCTTTTTAGTCATGAATACCCGTATGCCATTCCCGGTCATTACCCGGGCACACTCACTGGCAAAATGTTCGGACAGGAAACGATTGTCATAGCCAATGACGATCCCTTTCTTGCTCAAATTGTTATTTTTAAAATAATTGGCAATACCCTGAGTCACCAGCTTAATATTGGCAAAAGTAAAATCCTCCGCTATGATGGCTCGCCAGCCATCGGTACCAAACTTTATCTCAGACATATAGGCCTCCTTAGTTAAGCAGTTGCAAGGGAAGCGGTGTTGAAAATCATAAGGAATTACCTAAACTTGCACCCCGATGCGTACGTAAAGAAAGTCTTTTATAACCTTCACAATGCGTAACGCAGCCTTGCCATCCCCATAGGGGTTAATTGCATGCGCCATTTTATCATACTGCTGGCGGTCGACGAGTAAAAGCCGGGCCGCATCGTATACATTTTTTTGTACCGTTCCCACCAGTTTAACCGTTCCAGCCTGGATAGCCTCCGGCCTTTCGGTAGTGTCACGCAACACCAGAACCGGCTTGCCCAGTGAAGGAGCCTCCTCCTGCATTCCGCCTGAATCAGTCAATATAATATATGATGCATTCATCAAATTGGCGAATGCTTCATACTCCAGAGGTTCGAGAAGATGAACCCGCTCGCGATCCCCCAGCATCTTCACCGCCACATCCTTAACCGTCGGGTTCTTATGGACCGGAAAAACTATCTCTACATCGTCAAATTCATTTACCAGTTGAATCAGGGCCTCATAAATATTTTGCATATGATCGCCCCAATTCTCCCTGCGATGAGTTGTAACTAATAATATTCTATTATTAAAATTAATTCCCTTTAATTCCTCGCCAAACTCATAATCCGCATGCACCGTATCCATAAGAGCATCAATGACAGTATTGCCAGTAACCCAAATCTTAAAGGACGCCACCGATTCGGCCAGCAGATTTTCTCGTGATACGTCAGTGGGCGCAAAATGTATTTCAGCCAGTCTGCCGGTCAGGCTGCGGTTCATTTCTTCAGGATAGGGAGAATACTTATTACGGGTCCGCAGACCCGCCTCAACGTGCCCCACCGGTATCTTCTGATAAAATGCTGCCAGAGCGGCAGCAAAAGTGGTGGTCGTATCCCCATGAACAAGCACCAGATCGGGCTTCTCCTGCTCCATTATATCCTTTAAGCCTGTCAATACCCCGGTGGTGATACTATACAAATCCTGTTTTTCCTTCATCAGGTTCAAGTCATAATCCGGCACTATAGAAAACAATTCTAAAACCTGATCCAGCATCTCCCGGTGCTGAGCCGTTACCACCACCCGGGTCTCAATATCCTGCACCTTTTTGAGTTCCTTGATTACCGGAGCCATCTTAATTGCTTCCGGCCTGGTCCCGAAAACTACCATTACTTTTCCCAATCTCATTCTATAATTCCTCCAATAATCTATATAACACTATAGGTAACTCTATACGAGCGTAATTATCCAGTATACATTAGCAACATAGTAATATATTGGTCGGGGGAAGTCAAAGGAAAGCTGACAGGGGGAGTCAGTAGGGGGATGGAAGGCGGGCTTCGCTAACCAATTCGTCTCGTCCTCATCAAAAACTGCAATCAGTTCTAAGACTCGGACTTCGCCTGTAAGCTCAGGGACATCGGCAATGCGGATCCGTTAGCCGAAATTGTCTAGTTTCGGGACAGCATATAATTGCCTTATTGATAAGAAAAGGCCTATCTTTTACGCTTGGAATTGATTAGGAAATCGTACATATCCTTCGAATCTTTAAATCCCATTTGTTTAGCCTGCTGTTTTGCAGTCCCAGTTAAGATAGGAACCCCATCTCCATGATCGTGAAGGTAGGTTTGCCAAAAGTCACCGTTTATATCGGTGCCATTCCACTTTTTCGCATTTACTTGTTGCAGGCCTAACCTTTTTGCGATTGATTTAATATCGCCTGTTGTAAACTGGTATGGCATTCTGCGATTACCTCCATCACTTTATAAATATCAGAGAGTTTTGCAACTCTACGGAGGTAAGGATAATGATGTTTGCGGTTTTCAATTTGCCTAAAAAAGTCAACTCTGGTTAGATAATCCTGGGCATAATCCATAAGATTTTCAGCAAGATCACTTAATGCATCAATAACTGTAGGACCGTCTCCGTGAATCAACAATTCATCAATAGAAATTGTATAACCCTTATTGTCCGGGTCTTCCTCAATTGTTGGATTAAACTTATAGCCTCTATCGAGAATTTCCTCATAAATTTCAGTAGAAATTATGGAAACCTTTTCACGGCTCGAACTTTTAAAATTGCAGGTTATAGTCTCATGTCCTTT